>NZ_JBPOFP010000070.1:0-25771 GCF_051252315.1 Paraglaciecola sp.
CCACTATGTTGTTATTAGGGATATCTCATAGTGTGGGCATAAAACCTCCATTCTTTTTATTATTTAAAAAGATTATAGGCTCGGTGTTAGTCATATTATTGGCTTTAGGCGTGGCAGCATTAACTGATTTGGGATCAGCTTTAGTTTCAAGTATTAATGCTTCTTTCGGTTTTATTGTGCTGATATATTTAAATATGGCATTGGGGTTTTCTATGATGTTGTTGGTAGAAAAAAACGTCTCTCCAAATCAAGCCTTAATTCAGTCTTTTAAGGTTTATAACCGCTATATTTTACCTTTAAGTTGTTTCTATTTAGTTTCTGTATTTTTATTCATTGTGGGCATATTTACTTTCGGCATTATGTATATTTGGTTAGTACCATTCTATTGTAATTTTAAAGGTGTGTTGTACCGAGAGTTATTTGGAGTGACAGTAGCTAAAGCGAATACTAATCAACAATCAAGTGAATCAATTTTTCATGCATAAAATATTAAAAAGTGGGATTGCGCTAGGTTTAAGTCTTATTGCAGTTGTTGTTTTTATTGTGCTTGTGCAGCATAAACCTGTGAGTCAGCTTGATGGTGAATTTGACATCACTCATACGGGCCAAATTAATTTGGATAACTTGTATGTCGCACCATTGCCAAGTAGTAAAAAACCCGTGCCAGATTTTTCTTCGTACACGAATGTTGTGGAGAAGAAAAAAGCATTTTTTGCGTATTTGCTACCTGAAATACGTCGTCAAAATTTTATTGTCCTAAAAGAACGTAAAATGATTCTGGCGCTATACGAAATGAACAGTAATAAACAGAAGATGAACGCGTCTCAAGAGGCTGTGATGCAACGTTTAATGAAAAAGTATAAGGTGTCACAAAAGAAGAAACATTCAAATGAATACGTGTTATCCAAACTCATAAAACGTATTGATGTGATCCCTGAAGCAATGATATTGGTACAAGCCGCTAATGAGTCAGGGTGGGGAACGTCAAGGTTTGCTAAAAATGGTTATAACTTTTTCGGCTTATGGTGTTTTAAGAAAGGTTGTGGTTTTGTTCCTAATCAACGCAACGAAGACTCTTCTCATGAGGTCGCAAAGTTTCGAGATTTATCACATGCTGTAATGACCTATGTACGTAATTTAAATCGATTATATGCTTATCACGAGTTGAGAGAGATTCGTATTAAATTACGTAGAGAAGGCAAAAAACTCTCGTCTGAAGAGCTAGTGAATGGATTATCTAAATATTCTGAGCGTGGCCAAGACTACATTGACGAATTACAAAATATGATACGTGTAAATAAGAAACATATGGGCTTAAATATATGATCCGTGAATCGTTAGTATTAAGTTCATTATTGTTTAGTTCCGCTTCCATTGGTGAAGTGCTGAATGTGCAATATTCTAGTTTTTATAGCCATGTGAAAAAAATAGCGAAAGAAGATACCGATAAATTGAGGTTTGCTTTTGGTTTTACACACGTTATTGATAAACGTTTATGTCATATTAAAAAAGCTAATATAGTGACTCAAAAACAGGTGATGCCGTTAAAAGTTGAGAATGGAACGCGTTTTACAGTGCCTTCAGACAAAGTACTTAAGATGGCTAAAGCTAATGTCTCTATTGAATTAGATGACAATGCTAATCAATGTGACATGTCAGTACAGTTAGAAACCAAAATGACCGAGTTAAAGCAAACCTATAGCCATGCAGAGTTAACATCATTGTTAGAACAGTATCGTGCGTTTTTTTCTAACATGGGAAGCTTCATGTCATTTATGATGCCTTCAGCAGAAGGCTTAGTGTTTAAATTTGAGCCTAGCGTAACCTTACCAGCAAAATTTGATGCCTTAAAAGATAGCTCTGGAAACATTACTCTGGACCAAGCTTGGTTGGATAACAATCTAGGAATTGAGTTGCCGGCGAAACCTATTCGTATCACGGCTTTAGTTGTTAAATAATAAATTAAGCGTCTTGCCAAGTAACATGAAAGTTAATCAAGACGCCTAATTTTATAAACTATCTATTGATCGAGAGGCGTCTCAAACTCTTCAGATAGTTCAAAATCACCAATCACTTCTGAAACTTTACCCTCTTTAAATTTAATGACTAATTCTTTACGAAAGTCCTCTCCGCGTTTTTTCATACCACGCTTCATTTGATACAAGTAATACCAAGTATCGTGATCGAATGAGTCAGCTACAACAGGTTTGCCTAAAACAAACTCTACTTGTTCTTTGGTCATTTCAATTCTTAGTTTTTCTACATCTTTTTTATCCAAAAAGTTACCTTGTGGTATGTCAATTCGGAAAATCCAATCAGCACAAGCAGACAACATCATAGTGGCTGCGCATACAAGCAATATATTTTTAAACTTCATTTTTACTCAATATTTTGGCATTTGAAAACAGTGATTAGGCATTTAGTCGCTTAATCAACAAACTTTAGCGGAGCATCCTAACCCAGCCTTAATAGCCATATCAATGCCTAATTGTTATGAATTACTAATTTGTAATAATTCTTTGGCGTTGGCAATGGCCGACTCAGTTAAAGTGTCTCCAGCTAGTAGACGTGCCAATTCATCAATTCGTTCACTTTCTTGTAAATTAATCATATGAGTTTCTGTTGTTTTATTGTCGCTAAACTTAGTCACAAACATCTGATTGTGCGCTCTAGCGGCTACTTGAGGTAAATGCGTTACGCAAATAACTTGGCAGGTTTCGCCTAATGTTCTTAATAATTCACCAACAATTGAAGCCGTTGACCCACTAATTCCACTGTCTACTTCATCAAATATCATAGTGGCTACATTATTATTACTAGAGCTGATCACTTGAATAGCTAAACCTATTCGTGATAGTTCACCACCAGAAACGACTTTTTCTAGTTTATCTTGTGATTGCCCTTTGTTGGTTGACACCATAAAGCTGACTTTATCTAGTCCCAACCTATTTGGTGTGCCTTGACCGTCAAATTCTACTGCAATTGTAAACTCAGCTTCAGCCATATTCATTTTGTGAATGTGTTTTTCAACACGCTTAGCAAAGGATTTCGCCGCTTTTAAGCGAGAGTCAGACAGGGTTTGCGCTGCAACTCTATAATTGTTTTCTTCAAGTTGGAGTTGTTGTTTTAATTCATCTAATAAAGTGTCATCTTGTTTTAAGTCAGCAAATTCTTGGGTTAACTCTTGATGGAAATCATACAAAACTTCAGCTTTAACATTATGTTTTCTGGCAAGATCTAATGCTTGAGAGTACCGTGCTTCTACATTTTGCATACGCATAGGATCTATTTCTAATTGTTCGCTGTAGGCACGTAATTCACTAGCCGCTTCATCTATTTGAATACTAGCTTCATTTAACATTGAAATGATAGGTGTTAAACTTGCGTCATGTTCTTGCAGATCTATTAAACGTTCTAGGCTATTTTGTACTGCAGATAATGCGTTAAATTCTTCAGAGTCATATAGTTGATGAAAACTGATCTGGCTTTGTTCTAGCAAGCTTTGACTATGACTAAGCTTTTTATGTTCGAGCTCTAATTCAATAAACTCATTTTCTGCTAATGAAAATTCATCAAGTTCGACTATTTGATAAGACAAGAGTTGTCTTCGGTCATCTCTTTGTTGTTGCCCTTCTAAAAGATCTTGATACTGTTTTTGTTGATGTCTAAGGTTTTGATATATATGAGTGACTGAATTAAGCAATTTGTCATGTTCAGCATATTGATCTAATAAACTAAGTTGTTGATCATTTTTTAAAATTTGCTGATGTGCATGTTGTCCGTGAATACTAAGTAAATAAATGCCTAAGTTTTTTAATTGTTGCAATGGTACAGGTGAGCCGTTGATAAAAGCCTTGGAACGTCCCTCAGACGACACTATGCGCCTAATAAGTACTTCATCATTGTCATCCAGTTCGTGTTCTTTCAACCAACTTAGCGCGCCTGGTAGTTGCTTAACATCGAATCCAGCCGTTACTTCAGCTTTGTCAGCTCCAGTACGCACCATACCGCTATCCGCTCGCTCACCTAAACATAATCCAAGTGCGTCTACCGAGATAGACTTACCGGCTCCTGTTTCTCCGGTGATAGCGGTCATGCCTTGATTAAAATCAATGTCTAATGTTTTGACGACAGCAAAATTACGAATAGATAGATGAGTCAGCATTGTTAATTCAATACCTGTTTAATTATACAGTGGTGTAAATATAACCATGCTTTTGTTTGTTGTCTAGATGAAAGTTCAAAATATATTTGTGTAACTTAATCTTTTTGATTAATAAAGTTTGCTGCCCCAACCAAGTTTAGTACGTAATACGTTAAAGTAGTTGTAGCCAATAGGGTGGATCAAAGACAACTTAGCAGAGTTTTTACTAATAATGACTTCATCTCCTGGTAATACGGTTAGCACTATATGACTGTCACAGCTTACTTGTAGGTTGTCGGTATTTTCAGGGGAAACTTTTAGTTTAACTATGCTGTTTGCATCAACCACAATTGGACGGCTACTTAATGTGTGAGGAAACATTGGAACTAAAGTTAATGCATCTAGGGTAGGGGTGATAATAGGGCCGCCACCAGATAAAGAATATGCCGTTGAGCCAGTTGGAGTTGCGACGATTAATCCATCTGAGCGCTGACTAAATACAAAGTGATCATCAAGATGGACTTCAAACTCCATCATGTGGGCGACTTTACCGTGGTGCATAACCACTTCGTTTACCGCTGAGTTTTTGCTTTGCAATTCTCCATTTCGATAAACTTCCACGGTTAATAAAAAACGTTGCTCAATTTGCCCATTTCCGTCGAAGATACTGTCTAATTGAATTTCAAAGTCTTCAGGATTAATGTCAGTTAAGAAACCTAAATTACCGCGGTTAATACCCACAACCGCAACATTGTGTTCTGCTAATTCACGTGCCGCCCCTAACATATTGCCGTCACCGCCAACCACAATGGCTAAATCAGCTTGTTTGCCGATGGTTTGAAGACAGCCTGATTCAAAACCATTTGAGTCTAAGTTTTTGGCGGTACTTTCTTCAACCAAAACTCTGCACCCACGTTTGGTTAAATAAACTATAAGCGCTTTAAAACTTAAATTCGAATCATGGTGGGCTTGTTTGCCTATTAAACCAACGGTTCTAAATTCCATATGACAACATTATTATTTCTAGTTAGTTTGCCAGTATAACCAGTGCAAGTTGTTAAAGTCATTTCTTTGTTGAAATATTGCTTAATCTTTTGCGTTTTAGTACTTCAGAATTAAGTTTTATATTGACTGTTGGAAATGAATATTCATATAGTAATTTAAAGAATTTTAAGTAGTAGAGCACGTTAGTCGTTATGAGTGGTATCGGTCCAATAATGTTAGATGTGGCAGGATATGAATTGTCACCAGAAGAGATAGAAATGTTAGACCATCCGTTAGTTGGTGGTCTTATTTTGTTTACTCGTAATTACCATGACCAAAATCAACTAAAAGATCTGGTTAAACACATTAGAATGGTTACGCGTAATGATATTGTTGTGGCGGTAGACCATGAAGGAGGAAGGGTTCAGAGATTTAGGCAGGGTTTTAGTAAAATTCCTGCTATGGGCTCTATTCAAGATGTTTGCCAACGAAATGGGTTGAATACGAGTGATGTTTGTCAGCAATTAGGTTGGCTTATGGCTTCTGAAGTACAAGCTTTTGATATCGATATTAGCTTTGCTCCTGTGTTAGATATTAATGGCATCTCCGAAGTGATAGGTGATCGTGGATTTCATCAAGAACCTGACACCATTATTCAATTAGCCAGTAACTTTATAAAAGGAATGCATTCAGCCGGCATGAAATCGACGGGTAAACACTTTCCTGGTCACGGTAATGTTTTAGAAGATTCTCATGTTGCTATTCCAATAGACACGCGTAGAAAACAGCAAGTGTTTGATGTCGATATGGCTATTTTTTCTGCAATTCACCAGCAAGGTTTGTTAGACGCTGTCATGCCAGCTCATGTTATTTACCCCGATGTTGATGACTTACCAGCAGGTTTTTCTCAGGTCTGGATCCAACAAATTTTACGTCAAAAATTAGAATTTGACGGGGTTGTATTTTCAGATGATTTGTCGATGCAAGGTGCCGTTCAAATGGGCGATATAGTACAAAGAGCACAATTAGCCCTAGCTGCGGGTTGCGATATGGTGCTAGTTTGTAATGATCCAACGGGTGCTGCAAAGGTTATTGATGGATTACCTAGTGATTTGCCTAATGCCACAAGAGTCAAACGTTTACGACAATCAAGTCAGGTAGAGTTTGAACAACTGATTAAGTCTGATCGGTACGATAAAGCACAAAGAATTTTAGATAAGTTTTATGCAAACTAACACTAAATTAGTTTTACTTTCGGCTGGCTGTTCATTAGCTCTTTTTGGAATTTTGAGTTTTTACGGTAATACTCAAGCTATCAGTGCCACTGCAGCCATCACTTTATTTACGGCAATGTTATGGGTCACCGAAGCGTTACCAATACCAGTAACGTCACTCATTCCTTTTTTTGCCTTTCCTATGGCTGGAGTACTGAACCATAAACAGGCAGCATCGGCTTTAGGTAGCCATGTGATTATTCTTCTTATGGGGGCATTTATGTTATCTAAAGCCCTAGAAAAGTCTAATGTTCACAGTAGGCTTGCCTATTATTTGGTGAACATCACAGGGGGGAAAAGCGCTAAACGTTTAGTACTTGGCTTCATGTTAACAGCTGCCATATTGAGCATGTGGATCTCCAATTCTGCAACGACCTTAATGTTATTACCCATTACATTAGCTGTTTTGCAACATGTGAAAGATCCGAAACTAACTATCGCAATGTTGTTAGGTATTGCCTATGCCGCTAGCTTAGGAGGAGTAGGGACCCCAGTTGGAACACCCCCAAACATCATTTTCATGAGCGTTTATTTAGAAGCGCAAGGTAAAGAAATTAGCTTTTTAGAATGGATGAAAACGGGTGTACCTATTGTTGTCATTGGTATTCCAATCATTGCTTGGTGGTTGACTAGAGGTTTAAAGAATACTCAAGAATATGTGTTGCCTAAATCTGGGCAGTGGCAACCGGCTGAAAAAAGAGTGTTATGCGTATTTTTACTTGTTGCCTTAGCTTGGATGACACGACCTTATTGGACTGTTTGGTTAGATTTGAAAACAATTGGTGATAGCAGTATTGCGTTGGCAGGCGTAGTGTTAATGTTTTTGATACCCAGTGGTAATCGAATTAAAGAAAACAATGATGCTAAAACCGATAATAAGTTTGGCGAGGTAGTTAAAAAACAAGACAGTAATAAGCTATTAGATTGGCAAACCGCCGTCTCTATTCCGTGGGGAATGTTGTTATTATTTGCTGGCGGTATCTGTATCGCAAAAGCTTTTTCAGCCTCGGGTTTGAGTACTGTTATGGGTGATGCCTTAAGCGGCTTATCAAGTTTGCCCGTGCCTTTACTTATCTTATCGATTTGTTTATTTGTTACCTTTTTAACGGAAATTACTTCAAATACTGCGACGGCCACTTTGTTGATGCCAATTTTAGCTGCAGCAGGAATGGCAGCGGGTATTGATCCTGCGTTAATTATGATGCCTGCTGCAATAAGTGCTAGTTGTGCCTTTATGTTACCTGTGGCAACCGCACCGAATGCCATTGTGTACGGTATGGACAAGTTCAGTATTAAAACGATGGCAAGAGAGGGCATGGCGCTAAATGTTATTTTGGCGTTTGTGATAACAGGCGTGAGTTTTGTAACATTATCGTTTTAGGGGGGAGTTAATTCCTTTGCCCCATTATTTGGGATATGTACATATATACTATGATGAAAACTAAGCAAGGATGACTTATGAAAGTGCATTGCATTTAAAATGTTTAAATATTTATTATTCGTCCACTTGGCCTTATGTAGTTTAATTTTACCATTTAAATTACAAAGCCAGGATGTCGTTCTTCAAAAGCAAATCTTATTTATTGTTCCAGATAGCGACACGAATCCGTTTTGGCATAAATCCATTCAATTTATGCAAGCCGTGGCACAAAGCCTAAACCTCAGGTCTGAATCACTCCTGTATAGCGACTCGTCACGAAATCGTTTTTTGATTGTAGACGCAATAAAAAAGCAATTAGCCCGCGAAAGCAAACCTCAAATGATTGTTACTACATTTGCATTTATGGCTGAGAAAGATGTTTTGCAAGTATTTGAAGAACATAAAACGCCATTTATTACGATTAATACGACTTTAACGCCTCGAATCATTGAAGAAGTGGGATTACCAAGAGAAAAATACAAGTATTGGCTTGGACATATCGCCCCTGATGACATGTTAGTTGGGAAACAATTAGCTGAATATTTAATTCAACATGTTCCCGTTAAGAAAAAGACAATGATTGGGTTAAGTGGTTCGAAAATTCACTCAGCAGGAAAACTTCGAACAGTGGGTTTAGAATCTGCTGTTAAAAATAATGACGTCGTGACATTTATTCAATCGGTAGGAACCAATTGGACCGTATCAGAAGGGAAAACAAAAACAATACAACTCTTAAAAAGACATAAAAATGCCAATGTTAATATTATTTGGACCGCTGGCGATGCTTTGGCAGAAGGTGCAATTATGGCAACTGAACAGTTTTCTAATTTTGATGCAGGTAAAAATATTTGGTTGGGAGGTGTAGATTGGAGTGAAAAGAACATTGGTTATATAAAAAGTAGCCAGCAGTTTGTGAGTTTTGGTGGGCACTTTGTTGAAGGAGGTATCGCCACTCTTATGTTGTATGATTACATTAACGGATTTGATTTTAAAGACGATACAGGGCTAATTGTTAATACGCCATTGTTCCCAATGACAATATCTAATGTTAATGCGTTAGCAAACAACATTAAAACTGAATATTGGCCCAAAATAGATTTTTCAATGTTAAGTAAAAAACAAAACCCTCAGTTAAAGAGGTATAACTTTTCGGTACCCAAATTACTTTCACTTGAACTAAACAATTAAGTTCTTCTTTTTAATCAACGGGCTCTTAATACCTGTTTAGCTTCCAAAACTTCCTGAGCCCTAATTAGTTAATTTAGACCTGAATCAAATTGTAACGATCTTCTTACTTGAGTATAACTCCACCGCATCCTCAACCAGCCCATATCGTGATAAGTATTTATGGATAGAACCAAAAGTAGCTGTAGCGACTTTTCTTTTGTGATCTTTGGTGGTCACCTCTTTCATTAACATAGATCCAAACATGAGTTTAAGTGGGCTGGTTCTTACTCTTTGTGGCGTAAAATAAGCGGCAGCATTAGCCTTTAACTTTTTAGTGTCAGTGGTTTGGTAAATGGCTGCATTTATCATGTCTAAGGTGTGCTCGGTGCAGTTTTGAAAGCGACTGTTTAGTGGGTTGGCAATCACCGAGTAATTAGTATTGTGTAGCTTTTCATTTTTACCAGAATTAATTAGGTCTATTAATCGTTGTTGAATTTCAGGAGTAGGAATAATGATCCCGGCTTTTAATTGTTGCGTTCCCCAGAAAAAATCTACTGGATAGTCCATGACTAATTCACTGCGGTTAGGTTTACCAGGTGTTTGATACAAGTTATGAATGGCGTAACCTTTTACGGTATCACCTGAATCTAACAGAATATTTGAATACACTGCTATGGCTGTATGTGTGTAGTTTATGCCTTTTGGTAAATCTTTTTGAGGCCTGCCAACCCGTGCGATGATAAAAGCTCTTGCTCCCTTAGCGGCGGCATATTTTTCAACGTCTTTAGCAAAGGTAATGATTTTTTCTGGCTCAAAGGTCGCATTTTGATTTGCTTGGCTACCAGCCCAAGTCGTTGGGGATAGTAGTAATAGCGTTATTAATAAGTGTTTAATATTCATCGGTTAGTTTCTTTAAGATCAACAATAAATTAGGCTGCATACTCATCCTTATAAATAGGTATCGTTAATGAACGGTTGGCTAAGGTTTATTGCCAACCGTTAGCATAATTAGTGGGGTGTTTGTTTAGTTTGGATCACTATTATTTGATCAGGTGCAGGATCGGCTGTGATAGTGGTTTCGGTAATGACTAAAGGTGCATGTGTATGCTTGTGTTGACTTTTAGTTGAATCGACTAGTGAAGCACCTGCCTTCACGCTCGTTGTTCCGGCTACTACAGCTACACTACCTCCAACAATTAAAGGTACAGCTACGACTGCACTGGCAGTTTTTGCTGTAGATGCAATACCATGTCCAACGGCTAATGTTGAATGTTTAATTGCTTTTCCACTATGTTGAATTGAACCAGCCGCATTTACGTTTGAAGCGCTTACTGTTAGGGCCAATACTAAAACTATCTTAGTTAATGTCATTGTTACTTCCTTTTTGATTAAGAACGAATACAAGGTTAGGGGGAAGTATTTAATAAGTAAACATTGACTATTTTTGTATACTGTAATGAAACTAAAGGTATAGTTATATTATACTTTTGAGTGGTTTTAGATAGGTTCCAAATATATGAGTCAAATTAAACAGGTGAATTTAGTTCTCAAGCAGCTTTTGCGTCAGCATCAAATAACCTACAAAGACATTGCTCAAAACTTAGGTATGAGTGAAGCCAATATCAAACGTATCTTTTCCACTCAAAGTTTTACTTTGGAGCGACTAGAGCAAATCTGTGACTTGTTAAAAATGAATTTATCCGACTTATTTGCTTTGGCTCAACAACAAATACAAAAAATTAGTCAATTAACTGTAGAGCAAGAACAAGAATTATTGGCTGATCCCAAGTTGTTGTTAGTCGCAGTATGTGTGCGTGATGCCTGGAAGTTTGTTGAAATTATTGATTATTACAACATAGACAAACTAGCTTGCATTCAATTATTAGCTAAATTAGACAAACTGAAAATCATTGAGCTATTGCCGGATAATCACTTTCGCTCATTGATAGCTCAAGATTTTAGGTGGATCCCCGGTGGGCCGTTAGAACGATTTATGGAGCAAGAAGTCATGGTGAAGTTCATGGCGCCTAAACAAAATGAAAAATGGAATTTTAGATTTTACTTAAGAGGGCGTTATTCACAGTCTTCTATAGATATTATTCAACGCAAACTTAATCAACTGACAAAAGAAGCGGCTGTACTCAATCAAGAAGATGCGGAATTACCCTTAGATAAACGCCAGCATATTGGTCTTTTAATGGCTATGCGCCCTTGGGAACCATCTCTGTTTGAAAACATGCGACGTGGATAAAGGTCTGCTTTACACCTTTGCTTTTATGCAAAACTCAATATAAAGGAAATGATATTAAATATTACAAATTGCCAATTGAATCAATCTATTAATTGGGTAAACTCTCTTAATATTTTGAAGAAGGTTAATTGATAATGTTTAACAATGTGTTTGATGTAAAATTAAAACAAGCTGCAATGACAGCTTTTTTAGGTGTTTTCATATTTGGTTGTAATGCCAAGCCCAATGAATTTATTGGTCAAGTAGATGTAAATAAAGCCGATTCTACTCAACCTAGTTTCACTTCCTTTGATAACACCACACCAAAAGATATGGTTTGGAAAAAAGTAGAAAAATTATCAGACGAGTTTCATCACTGGGATAGTGGCAAATGGATTAAGAGCGATTGGAACTACGGTGACACACCGGTCAAGATGGTGGATAAAAACTCTGGTGTGAGCAATGGCAACTTATGGATCAAAGCGACGCTAGACGAAAAGAGTAAAGATCAGTGGTTTGAAGCTTCTCGGGTTATGTCTCGAGCCAAAATTAAGTTTCCCATGTATACCGAGAGCCGGATTAAAACAGC
Source organism: Paraglaciecola sp. (assembly GCF_051252315.1). Classification (GTDB taxonomy): domain Bacteria; phylum Pseudomonadota; class Gammaproteobacteria; order Enterobacterales; family Alteromonadaceae; genus Paraglaciecola. The sequence goes on from NZ_JBPOFP010000070.1 coordinate 11,809, forward strand.
ACATATTTCCGCTTACAATACGTTTTGGTTAAACAATGGTGATATTAATGATCGTGATGAAATTGATATTATCGAAAACAACTCTAATCCTTCAGATGACTATTCAAATGACGATTACCCTTGGCAAATGAGCTCTCAGTACTTTGTGGTCAAAAATGGTAAAACCGAAAGAAACAAAGGTAATTTTGATAATCGTAACTTGTCGAAAGGCAACACCCTAAAAGGAGTAAAATGGAATGAGGCTTACCATGTTGTGGGGGCTTGGTGGAAAGATGAACACACGGTACAGTTTTATCTAAATGGCGAACCTGCGGGCAGTGTTAAAACAGAGCAACCTTTTACCATTAAACAACACCTAATCTGGGATTTATGGACACAAGATTCTGACTGGGTAGGCGGGTTACCTAAAAAATCTGATTTATTAGACGATTCAATTAATACCATGAGAGTTGATTGGGTGCGTACTTGGAAATTAGAGTCAAAATAGAGCTAATTAAGGTGCTCACGCAGATACGTATCGTAGGCATTAATATAGGCAGGTAAATATTTTGAATGGCTCCATTGGCCATGTTTGGCCTTGGGGATTTGTTTAAATTTATATGAGACATTATGTATTTTAAGTTTTCGAATAAAGTCTACATAACGTTTACCTGGATTATCTCGGCCGCCGTCTAACATCAGGATTGGCGGTGTTTGTTTTGACACGTGTGTAATAGGTGAACCTTGTTCATAGGTTTGCCTTTTATCTGCAAAACTACCAGCAAAAAAGATCTTGGCATTTTTGACATAGTTATTCGGGGCATTTTCAGCTCGCTTAACTTGGTCAACACCAGCGCCCATAATTATAACTGCTTGTAATTTGCTCGACGTATCTGGCAAGTTTCCTGCTCCATTAAATTTATTGGAGTGACCATTAAGAGCGGCCATTGCAACGAGGTGTCCCCCAGCTGAACCGCCAATGGCTGATATTTTATTGGGATCTACGTTGAATTGATTGGCGTGTTTTCGTAACCAACGAACTGCTGCTTTTGTATCTTGTACCGCGCCAGGAAATACCGCTTCAGTAGCTAAGCGGTAATCAATATTGGCTACGACATAACCACGTTTTGCCAATGCCACAGCTGTTGTATGAAAGCTCTGCCGGCTACCACCAGTCCAACCACCACCATGTACCAGTATGATCCCTGGATACATTTTTTTGATTTTAGGGGAATATAAATCTAACTGAACATCTTTTTCTGGAAAAGTGGCATAAGTGATATTTTTAGTCACTTGGATATTAACAGGATTGGCATTCACAAGTTCGCTAGATAGTGTGAGTAGTATAAAGCCTAGTGAATTAAGTAAATTCAAAATATTAAGCCGTATTTGGTTTATTGGTATGACCTCATTCTACCATTGTTAAATTTCCTTTACAGGTAAACCATTTATGTTTCAATTTATTGTTGATATTGTATTACAAAATATTATATGTTTGATTTAATTGATTTTAATATCTTGATATATCAACTATTTAACTATATATCATAGACTTGCGAGGTTTGTAGACTGTGCATGGTTAACAATCTCCTTTATTTTCACACGTAAAGTAGCATAAAATAATGTGTAATGTTGACATGGATTTACATTATATTTACCTTTTATTTAGCTTAGCTAAATACGTTCACTTATTTGTCTAGGACTCAAATTCTAATCATTAAAGGTATATACGATGAGAAAACAGATACACATAAAGCAATCTCTGATAGCTAAAAGCATTGGTTTATTGCTCGGTACTAGTGTTTTGACAGTAACTGCCCCCGTTATCGCACAGCAGGTTAGTGATGACACAGAAGTTATTCAAATTTCAGGAATACGTGGTGGTTTATTGCGCGCTATCGACCAAAAACGTGATGCAGCTAATGTTATGGATGCTATTTCTGCTGAAGATATTGGTGATTTCCCAGATCAAAATATTGCTGAGTCGTTAACTCGTATCCCTGGTGTTTCAATATCTCGTAGCCGAGGTGAGGGAAATGGCGTCACTGTTCGTGGGTTTGGACCTCAATTTAATAACGTATCATTAAATAATCGGACTATGGCCACAGTAAGAGCGGGCAGAGAGTTTGACTTCCAAGTCATCCCTAGTGAATTGATTCAAGATGCTCATGTTGTTAAAACACCCACAGCAGAAATGACAGAAGGCAGCATTGGTGCATCAATTAACCTTATTACTGCGAATCCTCTAGATCTACCAGAGCAGACTCTTACTGGGTCGATTACTGCATTTAATAGTCAGTTAGCAGGCAAAACAGGGACAAAACTAAGCGGTTTATACAGTAATGTTTTTAATGATGGGAAATTAGGTTTTCTTGTTGGTGTCAGTTTTGATGACCGCGAAACACGTACCGATACATCAAGAGCAAACGGTGGGTGGCAGTCACAAAATATGACTTTGCCTAACCCCAATGCGCCAGGTGAAACCATAACGGTAGGCACCCGCATTGATAAGTTTCACCAAAATCGTCTTGATTTAGATAATAACAAACGGGCTGCATTAACAACGACAGTGCAATATCGCCCTAACGAAAACTGGGATCTAAAAGCAGATGTGTTTTATACCTCTCATGATGTGAATAATGACAGCTATGTCAATGTTAACGCTGCACATATTGGACGTTTCGAGAATGTTGTATTAGACGAGCACAACACAGCCTTAAAATATGACAAAGTGGGGTCGCCTTTATCTGTATCAAGTAATGACGAGAGTCGTGCTACAGAAACCCTACTTGTTGGATTAAATGCAGCGTGGGAAAAAGACGACATTGAAATGGAGTTCGACTTAGCTTGGTCCGAGGCGGAAAGTATCGGTGACCAAAGGTTAGTCAGTGTCGGTACTCCGCCGGCTGATACCAGTTACACCTTTGATCATTTAAACAAAGATGCCCCTGACTTTATCGTCAATAGTGATACTAGTTTAACCAACTTGTCAGATTTTCGTGGTCACTTTGCTACCTTTTCTGCAAATGAAATCACAGATGAAGTGTTAGATGCTAAACTTAATTTTACTTGGCACGGAGACTCAGGAGCATTAAAAGCGGGACTAGCTTATCAAGATCGTACTAAAGAGTTTTTACAGATTGAAACGCCATCAAAACCAGTGAATGTAAAGTGTTCATTCTGTGGCCGTAAACAAGAGTTACTTGGTGAGGGCATTGCTGTAGATTTTCCCGTTGAAGACTTTTTAAAAGATTTGAATGGTAATTTCCCTAGAGATTTCTTAGCCATTAACCCACAAGCATTATTAGCTTTTTATGACACGATTAAACCAGGAGTTGCAGAGCAATTTTCACCTGTATTAGATCCAGTCGGCTCTTCTTTGGTTGATGAGTCTACGTTGAGTGGGTATGTTCAAGCTGAGTTTATGGGAGACATTGGAAACTTGCCTTTCTCGGGCAATGCAGGTTTACGAATAGTACAAACAAAACAAACTTCTGCTGGTTATGGTCAAGATATTGAAAGTGTTGTAAAGACAGTACCAGATGACCCAACTGATCCAAATTTAACTATTAACTTCACACCTCAACAAGCTGTAGAAGTAAATAATCAGTATACAGACGTATTGCCAAGCTTGAACCTTACCTTTGAACTACAAGATGACTTAATACTTCGCTACGCCGCAGCAAAAGTCATTACCCGCCCAACTCTAAGTGAAATAGCCACTCGTCGTAATTTTAGTGCGAATGGGCAAAACTATAATACCAGTGGTGGTAATCCGCTATTAACACCTTTTGAGGCTGATCAACAAGATATTACCCTAGAGTGGTATGCCAGCGAAGATATGTCACTTGCTCTCGCTATTTTTAGAAAAGATATCAAAACCTTTATCGCTGAAGAAACTCGCCCATTGGTTGTTCCTGGCCCTACCGGTGATTTAGTGTTTGATAATACGTCTCCGCAAAATGTTGCCGGTGGCGAAATTTCTGGATTTGAAATTGCGTATACCCATGTATTTAGCGAATTACCGGATATGTTAGATGGCTTAGGTATGCAAGCTAACTATACCTTCGCTACCAGCTCAGATTCAAGGGCTGACAACGAATCTATTCCGGTTAACTCTGTTGCACCAAGTTCGGCGCTAGAAGGGTTTGCTAAAAACACCTACAACCTAATAGCTTTCTATGAAAACTCTGGTTTTAGTGCTCGATTAGCCTATAACTTAAGAGACAATTTTTTGGCAACACGTAAAGGTCGCGCTGGTTTGCCAGAAAATGTTGAATCTTACGGTCAGCTTGATTTCAGTCTAGGTTATGAAATTAATGACAACATATCTGTTCATTTAGAAGGTATCAATGCCACAAATGAACGTAATGTACGATATGCCGATATACGTGCACGGGTGTTAGATGTGGAGTTCTCAGGACAACGTTATATGTTTACGGTTCGCGGTAAAATGTAAAAATTGAGCTGTTGAATGTGAAAGCCCAGCATATGCCGGGCTTTTTTGTGGAGCTAATAAAATGATTATATATTTTGCAAATTCGTTTGTTGTTTTGGTCGCTGGATATTTTTAGGTATTTTTTGTAAATATTTAGTCACTGAAGACAATAAGGTCTTTGCTCTATAATAAGCTTCGGTGTCTGGATAGGTTTTTAATATGAACTGCATTACGCCGTAAGCGTCTGTGTATTGTTTCAGTTTTGCATAACTTTCGGCTTTTAAAAACAGTAAACTGGCCTTTTCTTCAATATTGTATTCATAGGTTGATAGGGCGTAGTTTGCGATTCTGATTGATTCAGCGTATTCGCCAACATTAAATGCTTTCTGTGAACGATTGGCCGCGCTAGGGGCTAAACTACAACCCATTTGAATCAAACTTAACGTTAATACTACTACTTTATATAATTTCACTGTTGAACTTCCTTGCTAAATTAATGAGATCTTCACGGACCTATAGTTATTTGATCGTTGAGTTACTTATCGCTGAGTTAAACTTCAGCTACAATGACCGCTCTTAATGGAGCTGGGTAACCTTCAATAGTTTTAGTTTGATCACTCGGGTCGAGAAAATCCACCAGTGATTGGCTGTCCATCCATTTGGTTGCTCTTTGTTCTTCTAAACTAGTTGGCGCGACATCAACGACCTTAATATTCTTAAAACCGACTCTTTTCATCCATACGGTTAAGGCTGCTGTGCTTGGCAAATACCACACATTACGCATTTGCGCATAACGCTCTCCTGGCATGAGTACTGTATGTTCATCTCCTTCAACAACTAAGGTTTCTAAGACTAATTCGCCGCCTTTGCGTAATTGATTTTTAAGTTGGTACAAAAATTCGATTGGGCTACGTCTATGATATAGAACGCCCATGGAGAATACGGTATCGAAGGCTTTAAGCTCAGGTAATTGCTCTACTCCCACAGGTAGTAAATGAATATTAGGGTTGGGATTAAAGTGTTTTAGTGCTTGGAATTGCATCAAAAATAGTTGAGATGGATCAGCACCTACTACCATCTTTGCTTCTTCACCTAACATTCGCCACATGTGGTAACCACTGCCACATCCAATGTCTAATACATATCTATCTTTAAGAGATGCAATATGGGGCTGTACGCGATCCCATTTCCAGTCAGAGCGCCATTCAGTGTCGATATGAATGCCGTGTAAATGGAATGGCCCTTTGCGCCATGGAGCAAATTGTTTTAATAATCCGGTAATATGTTTTTGGGTGTAGTCGCTAATATCTTCAGCTTGGCCAAATTGAACTTTGTCTTTCAAATCGATAAATGAAGCATTGGTATCAGGCAATTTATTGAGAAGTTTTACCCACTTATTAAAGTCACCGTGAAGTTGCTCTTTTTGCCAGTGGGCGATTTGAGCAGGGAGAACTTCTAACCAATGACTAAGGGGCGAACTCGCAATTTGTTTGTAAAAGTCGTTAAACCAAGTGACAGCCAAGAGGCCTCCTTTATATCTTATTTTTTGCTTACTTTTTTAACGCAACCATGGATGCAAAATTAAAACAGGTAAACCAACGTACAACATCTGAAAACCCTGCGCCGGTTAAGCGTTTTTGATGCGTTTCAAATGTATCTGTGCGCATAACGTCTTCTAATGCACTGCGTTTTTGACTAATTTCAAGTTCGCTATACCCGTTACGTCTTTTAAATTCGTGATGAAGGTCAATCAAAAGTTCATTGCCTTGTTCACTATTGTGTTGCAGTTTTTCAGACAAGATTAAAATGCCACCTGGATTCAAACCTGCGTATATTTTATTGATAATATCAGCTCTTTGTTCTGGCTCAATAAATTGCAAAGTAAAATTCATGATCACACAACTCGCATTGGTTATATCAATATTTTGTAAATCATTACAAATCACTTGAATGGGCGTTGTTGATTTGTAGGCTTGCACGTGTAATTCACAACGTTTAACCATAGCTTCTGAATTATCGACACCTATAATTTTACAATTTTTTGCTGTGACATATTTACTTGCCGCTAAACTAGCTGCGCCAAGAGCACAGCCTAAATCATAAATGACACTATTTTCTTGTGCATGAGAGCCGCATAACTGCCCGATAGCGTCAACAATTGTATTATATCCAGGGACAGAGCGTTGGATCATATCTGGAAAGACTTCAGCTACATTCTGGTCGAAACTAAATGCTCCCACTTGTTGGGGTTGTGAATAGATCGCGTCTTTACCTGTATTCATATTAAATGTAATAACTTGCTTAAAAATTGCCGGCAATTCTACCTGTGCTGAAATTAGCAATCAACGTGTTACTTTCATTGTTGCAAACGTGATTTCAGTCTTATACCTTATGGGGATAATAAAAGAAGTTATCTAAAGGAATTCACATAATGTCTGCAAGTCTCTTTCCTGTTCCAAATTCTATTCAACAAAATACTCACGCTGACAAAGCTGAATATGAAAAGTTATATCAATGGTCAGTAAGTGATCCTGATGGATTTTGGTCTGAACAGGGAAAAAGGATTGACTGGATAAAGCCGTTCACTCAAGTCTGTAAAAGTAATTTTTCGAAAGACAACGCTGAGATCACTTGGTTTGCTGATGGGCAGTTAAACGCAAGCTATAACTGTATTGATCGACACCTAAAAACAAATCCTGAACGTACCGCAATAATTTGGGAGGGTGATGAACCCGAATGGCACAAACACATCAGCTATCGAGAACTGCATGACCAAGTGTGCAAAATTGCTAATGGTTTAAAAAGATTAGGTGTTGCAAAAGGGGATAGGGTGATTATTTATATGCCTATGGTACCTGAAGCCGCCTACGCTATGCTTGCCTGTGCCCGCATCGGCGCCGTACATTCGGTTATATTTGGTGGATTTTCTCCAAATGCTATTGCTGATCGTATACAAGATTGTGGTGCAAAAGTTGTGATTACTTCAAATGAAGGCAGAAGAGGCGGTAGTACCGTTCCTTTAAAAGCCAATGTCGATAAAGCTCTGCTGAAAGAGTCAACGAATTGTATTGAAAACGTCATCGTATATAAACATACCGAGTGTGCTTTAGATTGGACTGAAGGCCGTGATATATGGTGGCATGAGCTGGCTGAACAATGTGAGCCTATATGTGAACCAGAACCTATGAATGCAGAAGATCCTTTGTTTATTTTGTATACCTCTGGGTCAACGGGTACACCGAAGGGCGTGGTCCATACTACGGGTGGCTACATGGTGTATGCGTCACTAACCCATGAATATGTGTTTGATTATAAACCAGAGGACATTTATTGGTGTGCGGCTGATGTTGGTTGGATTACAGGCCATACTTATATCGTATACGGACCCTTGGCAAATGGAGCCACGACATTGATGTTTGAAGGCATTCCAACTTATCCAGACATTAGTCGCATGAGTCAGGTCGTAGATAAACATAAGGTTAATATTTTGTATACTGCGCCAACAGCTATCAGGGCTTTAATGGCAAAAGGAGATGAGCCTGTTAAAGGTACTAGCCGCGAAACCTTACGAATTATGGGAAGTGTAGGGGAACCTATTAACCCTGAAGCTTGGCATTGGTATCATGAAAAAATTGGTAATAGTGCTTGTCCGATCGTAGATACGTGGTGGCAAACTGAAACCGGCGGGATTATGATTACGCCTTTACCAGGTGCGACTGACTTAAAACCGGGTTCTGCAACAAAACCATTTTTTGGAGTTAAACCAGCACTGGTATCTAGTGAAGGAGAAGTGCTCCAAGGTGCTGTAGAAGGAAATTTAGTCATAACAGGCTCTTGGCCTGGGCAAGCTCGCACGGTCTGGGGTGATCACGAACGATACAAACAAACTTACTTTAGTACTTATGATGACTTGTATTTTACCGGCGATGGTGCAAGACGTGATGAAGATGGATATTATTGGATCACAGGTCGAGTAGATGACGTCTTGAACGTATCTGGTCATAGATTAGGTACTGCGGAGATAGAGAGCGCACTGGTGGCTCATCCTGCAGTGGCCGAAGCTGCAGTTGTTGGTTATCCCCATGATATAAAAGGACAGGGGATTTACGTCTATGTTTTACCTACAGATGGTACAGTTGTAACAGAAGCGTTGACCAAAGAAGTCAGAAAATGGGTAAGAGAAGATTTAAGTCCTATAGCGAGCCCTGATTTTATTCAATGGACCAATGGATTACCAAAAACCCGTTCAGGAAAAATTATGCGCAGAATATTGCGGAAAATTGCTGCTAACGAGCATGAGTCGTTGGGTGATACCTCTACACTAGCTGATCCAAGTGTAGTTACAGCGCTGATAGAAAATAGACTAAATAAGTAATTATTTTGTGTTTGGGTAAAGTAACCTTCAATTATTAGATTGAAGGTTTAGACTTTGCCAGTCAATGTGTTAGCTTATACTAAAGTCTAACAATCATTTTTGTACGTAGAGGTTTGTGAATGGCAAAATTTTTAATTGCAGATGACCATCCGTTATTCAGAGAAGCGTTGGTAGGTGCACTAGAGCCATTGTTTGATGACGTGAATATTGTTGAGGCTGATGATTTGGATTCGACAATTGAAGCCCTTAAAACCCATCCAGATATTGGTTTAGTCTTGTTAGACTTAAACATGCCCGGTTGCGAAAATTATTACGGTTTAACGCGAGTAGTAGAAGACTTCACTATTCCAGTTGCTGTTATATCAGCAAATGATTCGGCTAATGTGGTTTCAAATGTAATGGGATTAGGTGCAAAAGGGTTTATTCCTAAAGCTACTTCTAGTCATACTATTGCAGATGCCCTTAAACAAATCATGGCTGGTAGTACTTGGTTGCCAGAAGGCATGCAGGAAAAAATAGATAGTTTAGATTCTGAAGTTGATTTAGTGAAACTTGTGTCTGAATTAACAGCAAAACAGGTTGAAGTCCTTAAATTAGTGCAAGACGGTATGTTAAACAAACAGATTGCTTTTGGGTTAAATATTACGGAAGCGACAGTTAAAGCACACATCAGTGCTATTTTACGAAAACTCGAAGTCAACACCCGAACTCAAGCCGTTTTACTACTAAAGAAATTAGATCTCGATCAATAAATTAGTGGGATGATTGTTTTTTCATATTAAAAAGCCCTGAAATTATAGTTCAGGGCTTTTTTGTTATTTAAGCTTTAAGGTGCTGAAGTCTTAACTTGTTATACTTGCACTTGCTTTAGGTTTTCGTTTCGCTCTAGGTTTTTGTGCACCGCCAACTAACTCATGATGCTCAAAGTCATCAACATTGATTGTACGTAATCTACCTTTTTCAGTTTCGCGCAGTAAATCAGCCTGTTCTTCGCTTATCGCACTGAGTTCAAGTCCTATGTCAGCCAATTTATCTAACTGAGTAAAAGGGTAACGTTTTTCAGCTGCTTTACAAATTTTGTCGTATATAGGCTCTGCAGCTACTATGTTCTCAAGAGTCTGCTCTAGATCCCCAAATAAACTGCCTTCAATTCGACTTAAATATTGACCATCACCTAATCGTGCGCGTACTTCATTAGGGGTTTGCAAAATTTTTGACACTTTATGGTCTAGTTTATCTGAGGGACGTTGATACTTTTTGCCGAAAGGCATAATTACCAATTTAAGCCCAAAGCCCAACCATTGGTTAGGAAAGTTGTCTAATAATTCGTCAAGAGATGTTTCCAGTCTGTATAAAGAATCCTGCATGGCCCAGTGCATTAAAGGGGCGTCTTCTTCACGTCTACCTTCGTCATCAAAACGTTTGAGCACACACGAAGCAAGATACAAATAGCTAAGTAAATCTCCCAAGCGAGCTGATACTCGTTCGCGGCGTTTTAAATCACCGCCTAATACTGCCATTGCTACATCCGACAATAAGGCTAGATTAGCACTGAATCTTTGCATTGAGCTGTAATAACCACGGGTGTGGTCGATAAACGGAGCGCGAGTGAAGTGGGCGCCAGTAATAGAAAACCATAAACTACGGAAGAAGTTACTCATGGCAAAACCAATATGACCAAATACAGCTTGGTCAAATTGCTCTAAACTTTCTTCCTGATCTTGATTAGTGGCAGCGGATAATTCGGCTAAAACATAGGGGTGACAGCGCATCGCTCCTTGGCCGTAAATCATCATATTGCGGGTGAGTATGTTTGCTCCTTCTACCGTAATGGCAATTGGCGCGCCTTGATAACCTCGACCTAAATAATTATTTGGTCCAAGCATAACACCCTTACCACCATGGATATCCATAGAGTCGGTTACCACTTGGCGCATTTTCTCTGTAAGGTGGTATTTACAAATAGCTGATATAACAGAAGGTTTTTCACCTAAATCGACACCTTTTGTTGAAAATGAAGTTACCGCATCCATTAAATATGCATTGCCACCAATACTGCCAAGCTTTTCTTCAATCCCTTCCATTTTGCTAATGGGTAACTTAAATTGACGACGAATACGCGCGTACGCCCCAGTTGCTAAAGCAATTGCTTTTGCTCCACCAGCCGAAGTTGAAGGTAAGGTAATAACTCGCCCAACTGACAGACATTCGACTAACATACGCCAGCCTTGGCCGATCATTTTTTCTCCACCAATGATAAAATCGAGCGGTACAAAAACATCTTTGCCGCGAATAGGCCCATTTTGGAAAGGGACATTCATTGGGAAGTGGCGATTGCCAATTTCTACTCCGTCGGTTTCTCTTGGTAATAAAGCACAAGTGATGCCTAACTCTTCATTATCACCAAGTAACCCTTCAGGATCATACATCTTGAAAGCTAACCCAATTACAGTGGCTACAGGTGCTAAGGTAATATAACGTTTATCGAAGGTGAGTTTCATACCCACTACTTCTTTACCTTGCCATTGCCCTTTGCACACTATGCCAGTGTCGGGTAATGACCCTGCATCGGAACCTGCTTCTGGTCCAGTTAAAGCAAAACAGGGAATTTCTTCACCTACGGCTAATTTAGGCAGGTATTGGTCTTGTTGTTCTTTTGTACCATAGAGTTGCAGTAATTCACCTGGGCCCAGAGAGTTTGGTACGCCCACTGTGCTAGATAATACAGCGCTAACGCCTGATAATTTTTGCAATACTCTAGATTGGGCATAGGCCGAAAAGTCTAAGCCCCCATACTCTTTGTGAATGATCATGGCAAAGAACTTATTGTCTTTTAAGTACTGCCAAATTTCAGGCGACAAATCTGTAGCTTTGTGGGTGATGTCCCAGTCGTTGCACATACTACATACTTCTTCTACTGGCCCGTCTAAAAATGCTTGCTCTTCCGCGGTGAGTCTAGCTTGCGGAATATTATGTAATGCTTGCCAATTGGGATTACCACTGAATAACTCGCCATCCCACCATACAGTGCCTGCATCTATAGCGTCTTTTTCTGTGCTCGACATCTCTGGCATGATCTTTTTATACATGCGTAAAATTGGCGCGCTAATATATTGCTTACGAATGGATTCGATATTGAGTGGAATAGCGACTACTAAAAACAGTAACCAAGTCACTTGGCCTATTAAGCCAAAGATATTTCCGATTACCAATAAACAAAAAAGGGCAATGGTTGCATTAAACAGTTTCATGCGGAAATAGCTCACCGCACCTAATGAAGCAAGAAGAAATAATAGCCAAAGTAATAGTTGCATAAGGGTTCCATATTGAGGTCCGACCACAGGTTTTAACTTATAGGTTTAGTTATAAAAGATCAAGTTTTGGAAGAGGTGTTTTAAAAGTTACTGAATTGTTTTTCTACGCGTGCACATAAAAAATATTTGAAATACCTAAAAAGGTAAGTGTTGTGGCATGTTTCAACTGGTCAATATTTAACGCTTATCGAGATAAAAGAATTCTCTCAGGACATTTGATTAGAGTTATTACTAATCCGGTAGAAACTTAAACTTCTTTAGGCGAATTTCACCTTGTTCGTCACCATCTTTAAACTGTTGTAATTTTACTAGTTGATAATTTAAAGAAGGGGCAAACCAAGCAATGGTTTCTCTTGAAGAGTTTTCGCGTTCTAGTATCACTTTTATGCTGTCCACTTTACCAAATGGTAGATCTAGAGTTTCGGTTGTAGAAACTCTCACATCGTAATGTCTAAGTGTTCCTCGATTATTGATTAGATCATAAGAGAACTCTTTTTTACCCGATGCCAATTTCAGTTGGGCATCCAAACGATATAATTGATTATCATATTGGCCATCCCAAACAATGGGTTGACCATTGTTAATTTGTATTTGTTTATTGGCATGTGAGAACTGTATTCCAATATTTTTATTGGAACCCGTCCCTGTGCGTTTATAAATATAAGTTTGTGGGATGATTTCATTATCTTTGAACGAAAACAAACTAGTTTCAGTACGTTTATCTGACAAGAAGAATATAGAAACTTTTGAATAATATTCTAGAGCAAACTGGTTTTTGTCTTGCTCTTTTAGTTCTAGGGTTGCAAAACCTAATTCTCGGCCAAATCTAAATGCCGAATACTCGGCTTTAAATGGTTTCAAAGAAGGTGTTGTATTCGCTACAACCTGTTGAGAAAAAACGATATGAGAGGTTAAGATTAACCAAACCAATCCCAACTTATCCAACGGCATAACCCATTTCTGATAGTTCTTTATCATCTAATATTGCCTTATTATTTGCCATTTTTAGTCTATCTGCACAAAACCAAGCAATTACCAATGGGTACATGTTGCGTTCTTGCTCTTGTACTCTTTGGGCTAATTCTTCGGTTTGTTGTTGTGCAAATATAGGTACTTTAGATTGCAACACTACGGGGCCACCATCAAGCTCGGGTGTGACAAAGTGAACAGAAGCCCCGTGTTCACTGTCTTCAGCATCAATTGCTCTTTGGTGAGTATTCAATCCTTTGTACTTAGGCAACAAAGATGGATGAATGTTCAACATACGTCCTTGATAATGTTCAACAAACTCAGTTGTGAGGATGCGCATAAAACCTGCTAAAACGATTAAGTCAGGTTTATATTTATCGATAGTACACATCAAGTTTTGATCGTATTCTTCTCGACTATCAAAACTATTATGGTCTATAAATATTGCCGGAATACCTGAGTTTTCAGCTCGTGTTAGGCCATATGCGTTTTCTTTATTAGCCACCACTGCTGCAATTTTAGCATCTATTTTGCCTAGATTAATCTGGTCAATAATTGCCTGTAGATTTGAGCCATTTCCAGATACTAATACTACGATAGATTTGGCTTGTTTACCCTCAGTCACTTAGTTTATCTCAACCTGCTGTTCTGATTGACTATTCTCTATATGACCAATCACCCAGGCATTTTCACCTAAGTCATTTAATATTTTAACAGCTTGATCCGCTTTGTCTCTTGGAAGGGCTATTACTAAACCTACACCACAATTGAAAGTGCGGTACATTTCGTGGGTGGTAACATTGCCTTTTTCTTGTAACCAGTTAAATATTCCTGGCCATTGCCAACTACTACCATCTATTACCGCTTTTGTTCCTGTAGGTAATACAC
>NZ_JBPOFP010000071.1:0-25239 GCF_051252315.1 Paraglaciecola sp.
TGGATGGAAGGTTTTAACTTTGAAACGGTTATCGATCCTGGAAAGAATCTCTATAAAGTTAAAACTAGAGAAGCGGGCTTTAATTTGTTGTTAGGTAAAAGGGTCGATTATTTCATCGACTACGAGCACAACTTTTTAACTGAATATAAAGATAAAGTAGACTTTGTGGTGCTTAATGCAGACAAAAAGTTGTTCATCGCTTTCCAAAATACAAGCAAAGGTAGAAAGTTAGCGGCGCTTTATGATCAAAACATGTTGGAACTTAGCAATAGCGGCGCTCTTGAACGTATTTATGGATTAGAGTTCGCCAAGAGTAAACTTGGCGACTTTAACGCTCATTAAAATCGTACTAATTGTGACTTAATACTTATAACCTTTATGACTATTCTCTAATTTATAAAATGTAGCTTGCACATAGTCTTTTGGATCGCCTGAGTTGTTTTGGTTATAAACCCCAGCCTTAAAGTACATGTATTGATCGCGTTTGTGGTATCCACTATCTTTCATATCGACCAGGTGTGTAATGTCGTCTTTGCCTTCTCTGCTTAATGTGACAGTTAAGATATCGCCTTTTACATCAATGATATAACTGAATTTTTCGTCTAGCGCTATGCCGTCTAATGGTTCTTTGGCATTGCTGGCTCGTGAGCCATTAAATTCGTAATATTGCTCGTCTCCTTTTCTTGGCTCGTGGGCAAGGTAAACAACACCTTTGGTATTGTTAGGGAGTTTTCGATAATACAATCTAGCGGGCTCGTCATCTTTAGCGTGAATTTGTCCAATGATCACTCTACCAACTTGCTTAGGGTCGCCAGTCACGGTGACATTGTTTATAGCAACTGTAGCTTCCAGCCGACCATCTACACCACCTGCTTGCCTTTGAGTTTTTCCACGGACAGAACTAAACACCCAATTATTTTTAGTCACCCCCTTAACTTTGATGCTGTTATCGCCTCTCCTCAACATTTCTCTTAATTCTGTGCGGGTATATTTAGTATTTTTTGAAGTCTTAACGCCATCAACAAATGCTGTAAAGACCATACCTCCGTCATCTGCCGTATAAAAGTAAGGTTTATATTGAAATCCTTTTTTAAATAACTTTTCTGGGATCGTGTCCACTTGCCCATCGTTATTAGTATCAACAGGTAAACTAATATTCCAATCTTCAAGATCAAAATTTAGTCCTGGCGCCGCTTTTGGATTGAGTTGAATATTTTCGGAGGCGATAGATGTAGTACTGAATACAAGGGTTAATAATGAAGCGAAGATTACTGGATCTTTATAAAACATATTTCTAACCTTTTAGTTAATGAGAGCGTTAGGCTGGATTTATATAGCTAGTATACCTAAAAACCAAGTGGTAAGAGTGTTTTGGCTGTAAAACACTAAAATTGGTCTTATTGTTTTTTTTAATTGGTATTACACCTTGGCTTTGATTTGGCGCTTTGCCCTTGTCATGTAGGGATTAGTGTTTGGTTGAGTCATGGTGTTTTTTGTAAATAAAATGTGTCTGTTCGTTAAATTTGACTGGTAAGATCGTTCTCTTTGTGTTTTTATATCAAGTGAAAGTAACCAAATTGGTTAAATTGGTAATATAGGTTGGTTGTGTAGATGCAGTTGTTAAGCAGATGCAGCAGATGCAAGATCTAGATAAAGCGTAATTCAAAGAGAGATTAACGATGAACAAGTTAAAATTATTTACCTTAAGCGTCCTGAGCGCTACGGTGATTTCATCCTGTGGAGACGACAAGTCTACATTGGAAGGAAATAGTAACGGAGCCTTTGAAATAATAGGTAGCAATTTTATCGCTGGCACGACACTAACTACGTCGCTAAGCGATCCAGACGGTATTGTTGATAGCTCGGTTAGTTATTCATGGGTAAAAGATACAAACGGCACGTCTGAGACTATTGGATCCGGCTCATCTTATACGATTACCGAAGCGGACGAAGGGTCAATCATAACGGGCTCAGCTTTATATACTGATAATGCTGGCTTCAGGCAAGGGCTAGGTGCTTCTACAACTGAAATACTTCCAACTTTAGATGTATCTGCTTTTATTGTTAAAGGCCCAGTCAGTGGCGCTATGTGTGACATTTTCTCAGTAGATGATAGCGGCGCAGCAGGCACAACTGCACAAGCGTCTTCAACATCTGATGCAAGCGGTGCCGTTTCTTTTGTCGATGTTCACTTTAAGGGCAACGGCTTAATTTCATGTTCTGGCGGTACTTATACTGATGAATCTACTGGTGATATCCTAGACGCTCCAAATTTAAGAGCGGTTGTAGATGTTATTGAAAGTGTCGTTGACGAAGTCAATCCAATAGTTGCACCAGACTACATTGTTTCTCCATTGACCGAAATGGCCGTGCAATCAGCAGGTAGCGATTTAACGACTGCTTCTGATGCAGCCGAAGCAATTAATGCGCGATTCGGTATTCGTTTTGATACCACAGAAACGCAGCCTACTGTTGTTGGTGTGGATGCACTCGGTGCTGATGACGCTGAAAATGCAGACAGATATGGTTCTGTATTGGCCCTTATCTCACAGCTAGATGCTGATGACGCAGACAAAAATGCTGCTACTATTTTAGCCGACCTTGTCGCTGATTTGTCTGACGACGCTGGCTTCTCTGAAGGCACACTAACAGCATTCGAAACGGCTCAAACTAATCTTCAAACTACTTCAGTAGTAGCTGCCGACGTTGACCAATCTTTGCTTGACGTAATCGGCTCAGCTGTTGGTTATAATAACGACCCTGTCACTGCCATTATCGAAGGCGTTTTAGGCGGTACAGTTAACAACACGGCAACGAGTCCTTTAACTGGTTCGGTAACAGTTACTGATCCAAATTTTGAAGAAGACGCCATTATTATTCAAACTGATGTCGCTCTTGACTTTGGTACTTTTAGTATCGCAGCTGATGGAAGTTGGTCTTACACAGTAGACGTTGCAAACGAGACGGTTGCTGGCCTTGAACTAGGAAATTCAGTAAACGATACAGTGACTATTTCATCTATTGATGGCACTACATCTGAGATTGATTTACGTGTTGCTGCGTTGACACAAGTCGCTAAACTCTCTGACACAGGAAGTGATACAGGTGAAATACGATTTGACCTAGATAACCTACGTCAAGGTAAGCTAACTGCTTCTTTCTCGAAAGAAGAAACCCGTGGTAGTGATGGAAACATAAAAGATGCTTACATTACGCTATATGGTTCTTCAGGTAGTTCTGCTGAGTCGTTGGTTGACCTGCGTATTCAAGGTAATCAAACTATCGACGATATCGCAGTTGAACCACGTTTCTTTGTTCGAAATACAGATAGTTCCTCTTACCCAGGTGACATGATCACTGCACCATTCGTTGAAGAACAATTCTATGACGTTGAAATAGTATGGGACTTAGATGCCCTTGAACAAATAACTATTTCTATTGATGGAGAAGTGATTGGCGGTGGTGCTTTCTCTACTGCTGCAGTTGTAGATTCAGATTTCGAAAACTTAGACCAATGGTTTGTTGATGGTGTTCAGCGAATTCAATTCAGATTTGGTGATAACGACAGAACCATTCCTTTTGGTAATTTCTTTGTAGATAATATTGCAGTGTATTCAGATACTGCTGGCACAGTGCGCGTATTTGAAGATGACTTTGAAAGTTATGATGAAGGCGAAGCCTTAGACGGTGCTGATAGCCTTTACAGTGAATCTGTTTATGCAGAGGTGGTTGTATTTGATGTGGGTGGCGCTGTCGAACCTACACCAGCAGCATTCTTTGATTTAACAGGGGCGATTGCTAGTGATGAAGTGTCTTCAACAGGTGCTGTAAGTGTACTTGACCCAGATGATGGTGAAGCGTTTGTTCTACAGTCAACACTAACAGGTATGTACGGTACATTAGAGATTTTAGAAGATGGTTCATGGACTTATACTCTTGATGCCGGAAACGCAACTATCTCAGCACTTCTTGTAGGTGAACGTGAAAAAGATACCTTCACTATTGAATCATTTGATGGCACTACTGCTGAACTAGCAATCACAATTGCTGGCACCATAGTTGTTAACACGGGTGCAAACAATGTTGCAGTTATTATCGATACCGACTCTGGTGATACTGGTGAACTTCGTTATGCACTTGGCGACAATGGTCCTCTTGCTGCTGGGCGAGTTGAAGTGAAAATTAAGCGTTTAGACGATGAAGTTGGCAGTGCAGATGCATTTATTACCTTGTTCAACGAAAACACTAACAACGATGGTGCAATTCTAGATCTTCGTGTTAGAGACGATAGTTTTGGTGTGCGTAGTCCGGGCGATGTTGATGCTTCTGCCGCAACTGTTGTGTTAGATACCTTCATGGATGTAGTGATTACTTGGGAATACCCAGGTGGCGATACTGCACTTAATCCTTTGGTAACAGTTGAAGTCGATGGTGTTAGTTTTGACGCTGAAGGGTTTACACCTGACAACAATTCATTTGGTGGTGTCACTCACGTATCCTTTAGATTGGGTGGAAATAGCGCCGTTACTGATGCTGCTGCTAAGTTTACTATTGATGACCTAGTTATTTTCTCTGATACAGCTGGCACATCAGAAGTGTTCTCTGATGACTTTGAGTCTTATGTTGATGGTGATTCGTTAGATACAGACAATGCAGTATCTCCTTATCATAGCAATACTTCAGAAGCGTCAATTGAAACGATTGGTTCTGCAGGCGGCCCTGGTACTCCAGGTAACAAGTTTGCTGCAATTACTGATACGACAGATGATACAGGTGAGTTACGTTATGCTCTTGGTGAAAATGGTCCATTAGCCCAAGGTCGATTCGAAGTGGCGATAAAACGTCTTGATGATGAACTTGGTAATGGTGACGCTTTCATTACACTGTTTAATGAAAATACCAATAATGATGGTGCTATTTTAGACCTTCGTATCCGCGACGATAGTTTTGGTGTGCGCAGTCCTAGTGATATTGATGCGTCTGCCGCTACGGTTGTTCTTGACCAATTTATGAACGTTGTGGTTACTTGGGAATATCCTGAAGGTAACTTAGAAGTGAATCCACTGGTAACAGTTGAGGTTGACGGCGTTCGCTTAACGGCTGACGGTTTCACCCCAGACAACAACTCTATTGGTGGTCTGACTCATATTTCGGTTCGATTTGGTGACAACTCTGGCATAAGAGAAGCTACAGGTATCGTATCAGTCGATAACGTAGCAATTTACTCAGATACAGCTGGTAATACAGAAGTATTCTCAGATGACTTTGAGTCATATGCTGCTGGTGATTCGCTAGATACCGACAATGCGGTTTCTCCATATCATAGCAACACTGCTGACGCTGTCGTTGCTGCTGAAGATGGTGCTGTTGGTGGCCCTGGAACTGCAGGTAACAAGTTTGCAGCAATTACAGATACATTAGATTCTGACACAGGTGAGCTGCGTTACGCTCTTGGTGATGCTGGTCCTTTAGCCCAAGGTCGATTTGAAGTAGCAGTAAAACGTTTGGATGATGAGCTTGGAAATGGTGACGCATTCATTACCCTGTTTAACTCAGCTACCAATAATGATGGCGCAATTTTAGACCTGCGTATTAGAGATGATAGTTTTGGTGTACGTAGCCCAAGTGACATTGATGCGTCAGGTGCTACCGTTGTTCTTGATCAGTTTATGAACGTTGTGGTGACTTGGGAATATCCAGAGGGTAACTTAGAAGTTACTCCACTGGTGACAGTTGAGGTTGACGGCGTTCGCTTAACGGCTGAGGGGTTCACCCCAGACAACAACTCTATTGGTGGCCTAACTCATGCCTCGATTAGATTTGGTGACAACGGAGGCGTAAGAGAAGCTACTGGTGTGGTATCTGTTGATAACGTTGCAATCTACTCTGATACAGCAGGGAGTACGTTAGTATTCTCTGATGACTTTGAGTCTTATGTTGACGGTGATTCTCTAGATACAGACAATGAACTTTCACCATTTAATTCATCAACATCTGAAGCGGTTGTTGCTTCAGAATAATAGTTAGTTGTGTGTGATGAAGCCCCTAAGGTGAAAGCCTTAGGGGTTTTTTTATAGCTGAAGTATTTTAAGAAAGTTATTAATGCTGATTGGTATAACCCGAGTTTGGGTTAGTTTATTATTTTTTAGTAGGTCTTTCCCAGTTAGCTATATTGCGTTGTTTGGCACGAGCAATAGCCAGTTCGTTATCGGCTATTTCTTTGGTAATAATAGAGCCTGCGCCCACAGTGGCATTATTGCCTATGTTAGCTGGCGCAACTAGTGAACTATTAGATCCTATAAAAGCTCCGTCACCGATAATGGTTTTGAACTTATTCACTCCGTCATAATTACACGTGATAGTCCCAGCACCAATATTGGCACCTTCACCTACTGTGGTATCGCCTAAATAAGTAAAGTGGTTGGCTTTTGAACCTTTGCCAAGTGTGGTTTTTTTCATTTCTACAAAATTACCCACTTTCGCCTTAGCATGCATAACCGCACCTGGGCGTAACCTTGCGAATGGGCCTACAGAGCAATGTTCGCCAACTTGTGCTTGTTCTATGATTGAGTTTGCCTCGATGCTTGCGCCTTCGGCGATGTCACAGTCAATAAGTACACAGTTAGGTCCAATTTGGGCATTAGAGCCGATAGTTACCTTGCCTTTGATGACGACATTTACGTCTATGCTAATATCTTGGCCTACAGTTAATTCTCCGCGTAGATCGAAGCGATGAGGGTCATTTAAACTAACACCTTGCGCCATGATTTTTTGTGCTTGCTCGAACTGAAAAGCGCGTTCGATGTTTGCAAGTTGCATACGGTTGTTAATGCCTTCAACTTCAATGGCAGAACTAGGGTGCGAGGCTTTAATGACCTTGCCTTCAGACGCTGCCATGGCAATAACATCTGTTAAGTAAAATTCACCTTGTGCATTGTCACTGTTGAGGTTGTTTAACCAACGTTTTAAATTCTGGCCCGACATGATCATCATGCCTGTATTAATTTCGCTAATTTTTCGTTGCTCGTCAGTGGCGTCTTTATGTTCAACGATTGCCGTTACTTGGTCTCCCTGACGAATTATGCGTCCCATGCCTGTAGGATCATCTAAATGCACAGTTAATAGTGCTAAATCTGCACTTTGTTTAATGGAGATTAATTCTTCTAGCGTTGACGGTTTAATTAGCGGTGCGTCACCAACTAAAATTAAAACGTCTTCGTCATCCGAAATGTGTGGCGCAGCTTGTTGCACAGCATGGCCAGTTCCGAGCTGTTCAGCTTGCAAACACCAGTTTAATTCATTATGCCCTAAGGTTTGTTTTAATTGATCAGCACCATGTCCATAAATAAGATTTATTGAACTTGCACCTATGGTGTTAACTGTGTCTATGATCCTCTGTACCATAGGTTTACCGCCAATTGGATGTAACACTTTTGGAAGAGAAGATTTCATTCTCGTTCCTTTACCTGCCGCTAAAACTACTACTGAAAAAGTCATAAATGTCCTTAATTAAAATGCTGGCAGTATTTTATACTGAACCTATTGAATAATACCAATCCATATTAATAAGTCATGACAACAGAAAAAAGGCTATGTGATATTCGAATTGTTTAAAAGATGTCGTCTAGGAAGGATAAAAGAGTAGAAACAACCTAGTTGCTTCTACTCAGTTTCTAAAAACATAATGGCTGGGTTATTTTCCATACCTTCTCGGATACATATCTGAAGTGATCTCTTGTACCGCTTGAATAAGTTCTGGGTAGGGTAAGTCAGTCGTGGTGACAAAGCCTATATTGGCATTTTCACCGTCAAATGAACGTCCTGAAATCGGCTCATCAACGTATTGGAACCAATGCGCGCCGACCATATAAGGCTTTTCTAACACGCTGCGCATGTACTTTTTGTACATAGCAGCACGTTCTGTTTGGTTTGCTGCATGCACAATACCAGGATTAAACATACCTGAGTCTGTGGCCGTGCCAATATGGAATTCCCCAATAGTCACGGGTAAGTCTACTTCTGTTAAGAAGTCCCAAAAATGGGCTTGTACACCTTCTTCGTAAATATTAAAGCTAAGTACGTCAGAGTACTTAATTGATGCTTTGATGATTTCGTCTGGCATGCCCCAATTTGCCATTCTGGCGCCCATGTATAAATGATTAGGCAGGGCTTCTTCAAGTGTGTTGTGAACCACAATGAAATATTGCTCGCCTAACATTTCCAACATCTTAGATAAATCATCAATTTGTGCATCAGAATGTGATGTAAAGGTCGCGCCTTGGGCTAATTCAGCCCAATCAGCTAATTCTGTTTTCCAAGCTTTATTCAATTCATCAACTGAAGCATACTTTGATTTTATGTGTTGAGTGAATGCTGCTTTAGCTGGGCTTTCATCAACACTTTTAGATAATGCATCTAAGATCACGCCATAACGGGCTTCAACTGACCCTTCGCGTTCACCCCAACTTTTTTCGTTATCAATAAATATTCCTGCACACCAAGGTGAGGCTTTTACTTTTTCAGCTATTTCATTGATGGTAATTTGTGCTCTTTGTTTAAAAACTGGGTCGTATGGGTCTGGCATTAATCCCCAATGATTAGTTTTACCAGACAAGGTTTTGAAATTGCCAATAATCCAACCGTTGGCAAAATAAGGTACTTTTTCTTTAGGATAAAAAGCCGGATCTACCCAGTTACCAAAAGAGGTGAAACCCCAGTGTTTCATTCTGTCTAATGTCACATCATGCCATTGTTTTACGTATGACTCAGGCTCGGTTTGGCCGTATCTTCGTTCTAAATTTGCGCGATAAAAACTGAAGGTTTCACCGTGTTTAACGGCTCCTTTATGGGTTGACCGGCGGTAGCTGTAATGATCTGCAAGTGGATCTTGGTAATCCGGTAACCACTCAAACATATTGTTGCGAATTTCTGACGTAACAAACCGAGACTGCTTTATTTCGTCTGCTATTTTGATAATGCCCATTGAATCTTCAGGAGTGGTTTCATCGTCGCGTATTACCCTAATTTCAGGGGCCGCGTAATCTATGCCTGTAATAGTTGTGAGGTTGGCCATACGCACATTAGCTGGCCCATGGGAGAAAAATAGGTAACCCTCTGGATCAACCATCCACCACTTTCCGTCTACTTTTTGTGTTCTAAAATAGCCTGTTGCCTCTAGTTTTGGTCCTTTTGAGTAACCACCAAAACGAGAACGGTCAGACATGCCCTTTGACACTTTAAGTATGGCAAGTTCTTCGTCTGCTAATTTTTTTAGTTCTTGTTCTGTTTTAACTTTCAGTGGGAAATCACGTTTGGCATTTTGGCCAAATTTATCGACAATATTAACTAACCAATCTTGTTCAGTGGCTGGATTTTTACGTATTCGTATATTATCTATATTAACGTGTTTGTCTTCTAGCGTGCCAATCGTAAAGAAGTTGAGGGCTTGTATCGTTTTTACATTAACCTGTGATGCTCTCCATGAACGCCAAACCATAAGGTGGTCATTTGTCTGCCAAGGCGGCGCATCTCCCCATAAGCCCACTTCTGTTTCTGCTTCTTTACCTTGAAGAGGAAAATATATAGTGCCAGCAAAACCGACTGGCAAACTGATTGAGCGTTTTTGGATTTCGGTACTAGGGTTTTCAATAGATAAATACAAATGTATTGGTGTAGAGCCAGTATTTTCAGCTTCAAAAGCGAGGTTATAGTTTTGATATTGATTTAGATCCCAAGGGGTTTTAGGTTCTATACGTACAGTAGAAATATTTTCCTTTGCAGAGAAATCGACCTTTAATTTTTGTCCCTCTGCAGTTGGAATCATGCTTTGTAGATCTGATTCTGAACTGATCCATGCCTGTTGTAGTTCACTATCAAAGTTAACCATTGATAGTAATACTTGTTCATTATCAAAAGGGTCAGATGATTTTTCAGTATTAACATTTGTAGCTTTTTCATCTGTGCTACAGGCTATTAAATTGACCAAAATACATAAGGTGACCAAACGCTTTTTGTGCCTAATATTCATTTTAGTTGCTCTAGCTGAAATGTTCTAAGTGAAGGTATGTTAAACATCCTAGTTTCAAATGTAAACTGTTAACAATCTGCCTATGTTTTGCCTGCTGCTGCATAGTAGTTATAAAGTAGTATGGCAATATCGTGAAAAAATGATTACATTGGTTAAACTAGGGAAGATTCTTAGTATTGGAGAGGATCTTGATCGTAATATTTATTTTGTTACGATAATATCGTCAAATTGAGATTGGATAAGTAAAGAGCAAGGCTGCCTGTGAATATATTCCGAACCTTACATCGTAGTATTTTGATACTATTTGCTGTTGTAGTGGTGTCTATTTTGGCACTTGCACATATCAGTATATCCAACATAGTTGCCGAACAAAGTAGAGC
This sequence comes from Paraglaciecola sp., assembly GCF_051252315.1. Classification (GTDB taxonomy): domain Bacteria; phylum Pseudomonadota; class Gammaproteobacteria; order Enterobacterales; family Alteromonadaceae; genus Paraglaciecola. Next base: position 10,408 of record NZ_JBPOFP010000071.1, read on the forward strand.
ACAGCAGCAGTCACACTCTCCCGCATTAAAATTGATAACAGAACAATTAATGCGCCCACTACACATTTCCCAAACGCTCGCAGAAGCTCAAGAACTTAAACGATTAATGGCACAGCCACAAAATAAAGAACAAGAAATATTTTCAATGTTGGCCCGGCTAAACAAAGAATTTGATTTGAATTTTTTCATAGCTAGTGAAATAAACCGTGTTCAATATGACTCACGTGGCAGAAAAATTGAATTAGATGAAGAAAAAGTCGACTGGTACTTTAGGTATAAAGCCCAGCCAGAAACCGCTATGGCAGATATCGGACAGTGGCAAAATCCTCAGTTTTATATAGATTTAAAAATCTTTGATAAAGATGGAAAGTTTTTAGGGGTGTTCGGTGTTGGAAAAAGTTTAAAAGGGTTCACAGAAATATTTAGTCAGTATAAAAACCGATATGGATATGACTTTATATTTGTTGATCAAAATAAAGACATCACGTTGACTTCGGACATTGAATTATTAGTGCAAGGTGCGACTTTTAAAAACCTTTCAGATTTACCTTGGTTTAAGATTCTCGACGAACAGCAACAAAATAGCTCACTAAATAACTTATTGTTACCTATCAATGGGCAAGAGTCTCTGATTGCTGAATTAAATATACAGCCTTTTGATTGGACTTTATATTTAGTCACTCCTTTAGAATCGCGACAAACAGAGATTAGCCGCGGCTTTATGTTCAGTATAGTGACCTTATTGGTGGTTATTTTTGGACTATTCTTGCTGATATATAATTTATTGTATTATTTCAAGAAAGATATGCAAAAAATCAAGCAGATAGACATTCTTACTGAATTAGCCAACCGAAGTAATATGAACTTGAAGTTTGATGAATTAATGTATGAAAAACAGTCGGTTAGTTTGGTTTTAATTAACTTGGATAATTTCAAACCCATTAATGATACCCATGGCCGAAAAGCGGGCGATATTGTGCTGCGCCAAGTCGCTCAAATGTTACAAAATGAAATTAGAAGTACTGATTTTCTTGGGCGCTGGAGTGGTGAAGAGTTTATGTTGCTTATGCCCAATACTGGCCCTCATGAAGCAGTCGATTTGTGCCAGGTCTTGTGTAAAAAATTGTCGGTGATGATGATCACTACAGGATCGATTTCGATTCAAATTACCGCTAGTTTTGGTATTTCATTTACTGCGATTTCTCGACCAATGGCAGAAGTCATTTCAGCTGCAGATGATGCGTTATTCACCGCAAAGCGTGAAGGTAGAAACCTGGTGAAAATGCAGTTAATTAAATCTGATTAGTTTCAACCGGCTTATTCGTTTGTTTACTCAACCGAATCACCCCAGTTGTTAAAGCGACACCGACTAATACTAAACAAGCTCCTAACAGCATGTTTAAGGTCATTGTTTCTTGTAAAAATGCGATTCCCCAAATCACACCAAACACAGGCACTAAATAGGCAACGGTGATGGCTTTCTCAGCGCCTATGTTTGCTATTAGTCTGAAGTACATAATTGAGGCAATACCAGTACAAAAAAGCCCAAGTATTACGACTTGTATCCAACTATTTAAACTAGGATTGGCTTCAGGCCAAAAAAATAGACTGATAGGAAATAACGTTAATAGTGAAAAATAGTGGCTGCCCGCAGCGACAGTTAATGAACTGATCCCGGTTAAATATTTTTTAGAAAAACATGCTGATAATCCGTATCCAAAAGTAGCAACTAAAGCGGCTAATATAGGTAAATAGACCACTTCTACAACGTCATAAATCTTGCTAAGGCTTAATAGTAATACGCCCATGAAGCCTAAAAACAGGCCGAAAATTGCGATTTTTGACAAATTATCCTTTAGCCAAAAGAAACCTACTAATGCACCAAACATAGGAGCAGTGGCATTTAAAATTGAACTGTACCCAGCTCCCAAATGATATGTGCTATAACTGAATAAACAAAATGGTACTGCTGTATTGGCAATAGCCAAAAAGAAGATTGGTTTCCACTGTCGCTTAAATTCAGGAAACAATTTTTTGTAGATAAAAAAGGGTAACAAAGCTAATGCTGCAATGCCTGTTCGTAAGGTTACCAACATAACAGGCCCAAAGTCTCCCGTTGTTGTTCGCATAAACAAAAATGATGCCCCCCATAGTGCGGACAATATAAGCAATTCTATAAAGTATTTAGTTGGCACTATCGTTTACCCTTACTTGTTTCTCGAGCTCTAGTAGCTGTTGTTTTAACTGAGTGCCCCAAGCATACCCTGTTAGGCTGCCATTACTGCCAATGACTCTGTGGCAAGGTACAATAATTGCGATAGGGTTACGCCCATTTGCAGTTCCAACAGCTCTAACTGCTTTGGGATTGTTAATTCTTTTTGCAATATTGGCGTAACTTGATGTTTCTCCATACGGGATCTGCATAAGTTGCCCCCACACTTTTTGTTGAAACTCTGTTCCTTGGACATCGAATGCTAAATTAAAACTAGTTCTTTGTGCATCAAAATATTCGACCAATTGAATAGCGGCATTTTCAGTATGCTCATTAGTGATATTCGTGCCGGACTCTGCTTGATTAAACCTAAGAGAGGTGAGCCCTTTATTACTTGCTTGAATTTCAATATTACCAAAAGAGCTGTTTAGATACTGAGTGTAATGTTTTGGTTTATTCATGCTAAATTCCATAACTGTAACGTGAGATAACTACCCCAAGGTTGTGAATTATTGGCGGCTATTTGATATTTCTCTAGTTGTTGCTTAACGATTAAATCGGAGTCTAACCAAACGTCTGGGTTAGACTCTCCTCTGAGCTTTATATAAGAAACTGTCCAAGGGCCAATTCCTTTTATTGATATTAATTCATCCACTGCCAGGTTATTGGAAGACTGCATATAGTTAGCAAAAGCTATTAAGGTTTGCCTACGACTCATTGGTATTTTCAAAAACTTCAAATCACTGCTTGCTACGGCATTAGGGGTTGGAAAATATAACTGCGACTCGCATTTGCTACCTAAGTTTTCACATAATTTGTTAAGTAGACCTATGGCGATTTTCACTGATATTTGTTGGCCTAAAATGGCTCTGCATCCTGCCTCAAAAGTATCCCAAACCCCAGGTAATCTTAACCCTAGTGATAAGTCTTTGGCATGCAGCCCTGTGGTTAATAACTGTGAATGAATGACATTAGGCTCAGCATTAAGATCAAACACTCTTTGTATATTATTTAAAACGGGTTTCAGCTGGCAAAGTTTGTTAAGTTTTAATTCTAAATCAAAACAATGAACGTCTTGATTATATTCCATTTTAAACCAACCCGTATCCCCATTGATAATAAATGTTCTTGAGTAGCTATTGTCAGTAATTTTTTCGATGCTGGTGATTGCACGTAAGAACAAGAAGTCTTTTATGTGTTGCCAATTATAAGGTGGACGAAATGCCAATTTTAGTTTGATGGTTTGAGAGGGCTGTTTTTGACCTTTATTCGTTCTAATTTTTATTGGTGTCAGTCCGGTTACTTTTTTGATCTGATCTTGCAATCTTCTTGAGCTCGAAAAGCCACTCGCCTGCGCAACTTGTTCAACGGGTAATTGACTTTGATGAAGTAACTGTTTGGCAAATAGTACTTTATTAAATAATTGATACTGTTTAGGACTCATGCCTAATTCTTGCTGAAATAACTGCCTTAAATAACGAGGTGATATACCAAGTTTTGTGCTGATCTCGTTAATCGTTAAATTGGGGTATATTTTTAATAATTTTCTAGCCCGGCTAATGGTCGTTTGTATGCCCATCCAAGCAAATGAGTCGGGTGCGCTATCTGGCCGACAACGTAAACATGGCCGGTAACCAGATAACATAGCAAGCTCTGCCAATTCAAAATATTCTACGTTTTTTTCAAGTGGTGGATTTACCGGACATATTGGTCGACAAAAAATATGGGTTGTTTTAACTGCAATGAAGAACTTACCATCGAATCTGGGGTCTTTAGATAACCTAGCTTGTCGGTATGCCGCGTTCATTTTAATGACCTTGTTTTTACAATGAAATGTTATTCTATCGACTTTATTTAAGTTAAGTGCGACAAAAACGGTAGTTATAGTTGGAATTAGCCGATTGTTTAAAAATGACAGTTGATCCTAACTAGTAACAACGTTGATAATGAATGTGTTCATGCTTGTCATTGCCTGACAACTTTTTACGTAGGTGTTCGATTATTATTTTGATTTTTGTGAGAGATGTTTTGCCTTGTAGTGCGATTTTTTGGGGCTCATATGTGTAGACTGCTTTTATTTATTGTAATGTGTTTTGCAAGTCATACCTTATTGGCTGCCGAACCTTGGTTTAAAGAATTTGCTCAAGATATTCAAAGAAAAGCTGAGCGTAAAAATATTCCAGGTTACACCTTCGCTCTAATCGAAAAAGACAAACCCGCTACTGTCGTTGTGTTCGGTAAAGAAAGTAAATCTGGTCGGCCGATTGCAATAGACACGGTATTTAGATTAGCCTCTGTATCAAAGACATTTACCTCGATGTTAATGGCTAAATACGTCGAGCATAAAAAACTTGATTGGCAGGATCCAGTCGCAAATTTAGTGCCTCAATTTGAATTGGTAAACAAGGGTAAAAAACAGTTATCTTTACAACATGTCATTGGGCAATCAAGCGGTTATACTCCTAACGCTTATGACAATCTAATTGAAGCAAATTACCCAGTTAAGCGAGTGCTTACTATGCTTTCAGAGCTTAAACCTCTGTGTAAGCCTGGCGAATGTTACACATATCAAAATACATTGTTTGCTGTTGTCGAAGAGTATTTTTCACAACATAACTCTTCTTATGGGCAAGCGCTTAATAAAGCATTAATTCAACCTCTAAACATGCCAAACGCAAGTGTTGGTAAAAACGCATTGCAAAGCTCAAGCAAGTGGGCCAAACCTCACGTGGCTATTTCCAAAAATGGATGGCGTAAAACCCGAGTAAGAGATGATTATTATCGTTATTCACCCGCAGCAGGTGTGAATGCAAGTATGCGAGATATGATTATTTGGATGCGAGCTCTATTGGGGGAAACACCTAATGTGATTTCGAAAGATTTGGTTCAACAAGTAACAAGCCCTTTAACTAAAAGTAAAAAGGAATTGTACAGACGACAATGGCGTAAACATCTATCTGATGCACATTATGGTTTAGGCTGGCGAGTTTATCAGTTTGAAGGAGAAACTTTGAACTACCATGGTGGATGGGTGAAAGGATATCGAGCTGATGTGGCTTTTGCTCCAGAGTTTGGCGTTGCTTACGTTATGTTAATGAATGCTGAATCGAATCTAATTAATGAATTCACGCCTGATTTTTGGGCTCGATATTTTAGTCAAGCAAAAGCCAACTCAAAAACCAAAACTTAATCTATGCCATAAAGCGTTCTAGAGTCGTTTGACCGGCGCCTAGTCAATTATCTATCGTAAAAAACCGTGGCGGTAATTAAAGTAACCGCCTGTAAACATATTCATATAAATCACTTATTAGTGACATAAATTATTCATCTTTCTGCTTTAAGTTAGCCGCATAAAAATAGAGTCAAAAGCTCGCTAATCTTTTATTTTCACTTAGAGAAAAAACATGAATAAACGTTCTTCTAAATTAAATTATTTAAAAAAATCAATTTTAGCCTCCTTGACCAGTGTTGCGGTGATGGCAACTTATGCCCATGCTGGAACAATTGAAGGCCGAGTAACCGATGGCGATAATCGTACTTATTTTGAAGGTGCTCGTGTTGAACTCAAACAACAAAATAAAAGTGTAATTAGTGCTCGCGATGGCTTTTTTAGATTTGATAATTTATCGGCAGGTCAGTACACCTTAGTGGTCACCTATTTAGGAGCTAAACCCGTTGAACAAACGGTAACTGTTTCTGAAACTGGTGTTATTACGCAAAATTTGTCTTTAGCAAACAATGCTAAAGAAATTGACGAAGTATTGGTTATTGGCCAAAGAGCAGGCCAAGCGAATGCTTTGAATAGACAAAAAAATGCCTCTAGTTTGAAGTCTATTGTAAGTGCCGACAGTATTGGTCAATTACCCGACCAAAATGCAGCCGAGGCCTTACAACGTCTACCTGGTATGTTTATTCAACGAGACCAGGGGGAAGGGCGCTTTGTAGGAATTCGAGGTATTGATCCAAATTTAAATAATGTGACGATAAATGGCGTAAACGTACCTTCGCCTGAAGCGGGTGTGCGTAGTGTGGCCATGGACGTTATACCTAGTGAACTCATTCAAAGTTTAGAAGTAAGCAAAACCGTCACTTCTGATATGGACGCAAGCGCTGTGGGTGGCTCAATTGAAGTCAAAAGTTTAAGTGCATTTGATAGGGCAGGTCGCAATTATAGCCTAACGGTACAAGAGTCATATAACGCACAAGTATCAGAAGCGAGCCCCAAATTATCTGCCAGCTTTAGCGATATTGTTGAACTTGATAATGATAATAAATTAGGTGTTGCTGCTGCCGTGTCTTGGTTTGAGCGGGACTTTGGCTCGCTAAATATGGAAACCGATGGTGGTTGGGCTGAGATTGAAGCAGAAGACGCTGCCACTGGTGATGATGCAGAGTTTTTTGGAGCAGAAGAAATCGAACAACGTTATTACCGCATCACTCGTGAAAGACTTGGCGTCGCGGTGAATTTGGACTTACACACATCGAGTACTGATAAATACTTTTTACGTACATTATGGAGTGAATTTTCTGATGATGAATTCCGTTTGCGTAACGAATACAAGTTTGCAGATGGTGCTGTTGACCTTACCTCTTTAAATAATAATAGTTGTTCATTCGCTGGCGCTGAAATGGATAGGGATACAAAGGACAGGTACGAGTCTCAAAGCATAATGTCAATTGTAGCAGGCGGCGAAAATCAGTTAAACGACTGGACCCTTGAATATACTTTGGGGTATTCAAAATCAGAAGAAAAAGAACCAGATCGTATTGATGTAGACTTTAAAGGTGAAGATCTTGATTTGGCATACCTGATGTCTGGTCCTATTCCTGTGTTAACTCAATCTGCCAATGCCCATGATTTAAGTAACTTTGAATTGGACGAAATTGTCTTCGAAGACAACTTAACCGAAGATGAAGACTTAAGCTTGAAGATTGATTTAACCAAAGACTTTGTTGTAAACAATCACAATGCCGAATTTAAATGGGGCGCTAAGCTTACTCAAAGAGAAAAATTCAATCGCTTAAATAGCACGGTTTACGATGGTGGATTTAACGATGCAAGCGGAGCTCAATTTGCTGTAAATATTGATGACTACGACATAGGTGATTTTGGTCCAGGGTTTTCAAGAAGCGCTATTAAAGATTACTTTTTTGCTAATCAGTCTCAGCTAGAAATCAATGCAAATGATACAGAAATTAATAGTTTAGGTCAGTCCTATGTAAGTGAAGAGGATGTACTCGCTGTATATGGCATGGTCACTATGGATATCGATAATTGGCATGTTGTTGCTGGTGTCCGCTTAGAAGACACTCAGTTTTCTACTTCTGGAAATCGAGTAGAATTAGTTGTTGATGAAGTGGCGGATACTGAAACAGTAGGCGTGACTCCATTAGCTGTTGAGAAAGACTATTCTCACTTTATGCCTAATTTAAATGTTCGTTATGACATGAATGAACAACTAGTTATGCGTTTTGCTTATACACAAACCATTGCTCGCCCAACCTTTGAAGATGCAGCAGCCTTTCAGTTAATTGAAACCGAAAGTAAAGATGATGACGGTGTTATTGAAATAGAGCGCAAAGCTGAAGTAGGCAATCCTGAGTTAGACCCTTATGAATCTACCAACTTAGATTTTTCGGTAGAGTATTACCCAGGCCACATTGGGGTGTTATCAGCGAGTATTTTTTATAAAGATATAGATAACTTTATCGTGCTACAAGAAGTGGAAGATAATGGACAGTGGGACGGGTTTGACGAAGTACTACAAAAAGTGAATGGTGGCAGTGCGTCATTACAAGGATTTGAGCTAGCATGGACTAAGAACTTTGATTCTGGATTAATGCTAAGTGCTAACGGGACCTTTATCGATGCTGATGATCAACTACCTCAGCAGGCTGATGTAGTAGGTAACCTAATGCTGGGTTATGAAAATGATAATTTTAGTTCACGCTTAAGCTTGTCTCACAAAGGGAAAAGTTTTCAGTTTGAGGACAATGACAGTGGGGTATATCAAGACGCTCACACCCAACTTGATTTCAGCGCAAAATATTACATCAATGACAGTATGCAGGTGTATTTTAACGCAGTTAATTTGACTGATGAAGCGTATTACTTGTACCACGGTTCAGCGGCTTATAACTATCAGTACGAAACTTACGGACGTTCTTACGAATTAGGTTTTACCTTCAGTTCGTTCTAATTTTATTTCGGCAGGTAAGTCATAGTTTTAATGGCTTGCCTTTACCGAAAGGGTAATTAGCTCAAGAGTATTAAATGAAAAATAGATTAATTATGTTAGCGAGTTTGCTAGCTGTTGGTGGTTGTTCTACGCAGCAACCTGAACCCCAAAATATAGACAATATCAATTTTATAGCCTTTGGTGATGGTGGCTACAGCGTTGAATATCCCAAGCAAAAACATATTGATAAAGCCTTAAGTAAACAAGAATTTATTGAGGAAGAACGTAAAGACTGGTTAGAAGATTACCGGCCTATTGCTGAATTCGATCATGCACCTATTCACGTGTATCCAGACACCAAAATCGCCACCGAAAAAAGTGGGGCAACGCCAGTGGGTTTGGCTATGGCAAAACTCTGTGATATTCGGCCTTGTGATTTTGCAATTCAGTTAGGAGACAATATCTATCCAGATGGAGCGGATGCCGATGACGGCAAAGATGATCAGAAAAGAATGAATGATCTAATCCTAGCGCCTTTACAACCCCTGTTTAGCCAAGACCCCAATTTAGTCGTCTATTCTGCTCTAGGTAATCATGATTGGAAGTCTTCTCGTAAGGGAGTGGCCTTACAAACAAAATGGATGAAGACTCAGCCAAATTTTCATATGGATGACAGAGGGTATTATTCTTATAAAATTGGTGGGGCTGGCCAAGACGTAGAGTTTTTTGTACTCGATACAAACATGTTATTAGCTGGGCAAACATTTTATGAAGTCCCTTTATTGCCTGACGGTAGTGAACAAGATGAAACAACAGCCATGGAAAAAGGTATTGCAGAGTTAGAGGACATTGAGCCACACGAAGGGCCAGTTAATAACGAAGACAAAGTACAGCTTACTTGGTTGGAAGACGGTTTAGCCAAGTCTACTGCTAAGTGGAAAATTGTGTATGGCCATCATATTTTATGGTCAATAGGAGGCACTAAATACAGCGAAGGTCATGTTTTACGAAAGTTACTTTTACCAAGTTTGTGTCAGTTCGCTGATGCCTATATAGCTGGCCATGAGCATGATCTTGAATTACTTACAGATGATTGTTCGACTATTTTAGGTGACAGTAATAAACCTAAGTTACCGCTTATTATCAGTGGCGCTGCGTCTAAAATGCGAGGTAAACATACACCTTTTGCCGAGCAACAAGAAAAGCTTTATGGGCAAATGGATTTAGTTTGGTCGAAAAGTTTCACCTGGGGATTTAGCCATATGGAATTAGATAACCATAAGAATATGCTCAAAGTAGAGTTCTACTCCACACCAAGGCTTGGCAATGGTGAATTGATTAAAGAACAAGTATTCACATTTTCTCGTCGAAATCAATAAACTAGGCTTAATTAAGCTTTTTGCTTCAGTATTGAAATGCAATACTGAAGCGACTATTTATATAAGAATATTTATTTTAAAAACTGAATATCATTCTCAGTAACAACTTAAACCTTATTCGCTAACTCGATAATATTAAATTTCGTATTTTCTTCACCTTTAAAAAATACATTACATTGTCCCCAGCTAGCAGGTATGTTCCATATTGAATCTTCTTCTGCGGTAAAGCGAGAACGTTTATTATCACAACGTATTTCCAACTCTCTTAAAGGCCCTTGCACATCGCTTATTTGGAAGCGATTTCTGCTAAGTTGATGAGTTTGATGGCCTCTTTGATTAATTTGGGTATTTCTCACTAAGGTTTTGTCACTTGTTATGGCAGCATTAATTTGTTGGATAACGGGTGTATATTGTTTGACTAGTTTTTCAGCGCCTTTTACTTTTTCAATTTTTTCAAAGGTAGCTAACGCTTGCACATATATTTGTTGTTCAACTTGCAAAATAAACATTCTAGATAAAATATGCAGGTAGTTATCTTTTCCAATAGATTTTTCAGCTCCGTTACTGGCACGGTTAACACTATTTAACTCACGGATAGGATCTTTTAAGGCGAAGGCTAATAAAGAATCTGCTAACCAAAACCAATCGTTTTCATGCATGTTCCAGAGTTTTTTTGTTTTTAATTTCTGCAGATTTTGTTCTGCTAATTGATAATCTTTTTTGGCAATAGCTGCAGATATCTTTTTGTAATGGCGATAAAAGGTTGAAGTAACTCCGAGGCTCCCTTGCAACCTAAAATCTAACTGTACCGTAGATTTACACTGTTCGATGACTTTTCCATCTTGCTCTGCGGGATCATATTTCCACTGTTTTATTGCCCGAATAGCCGATTTTTCAAAGCCTTTTATACCAGACGAATCTTCGATTATGGGTTCAACAACCTCGCCTTCTTTATTGATGACAAAACTCAATTTTACCCAACCTTCTTGGCCTTTTCTTGCTGCAGTAACAGGGTATCGAGGATGTATACGTTCAAGTGGTTTCGCGTCTTTGATTATTGCGGTTTCAATTAAACGGGACACCTCGGTTTGCTCGGCATGGGTTGTGGGAATAAACGAACAAAGTATCAGAGCAATGGAAAGGTGTTTCATAAATCATCCTTGAATATATGGGAAGTACATGAGTGATTGGGTATATTAATTGGCTAAGTGCTAAATGTCACCTGAGTTCTTACCTACCTGCAAATCCTAGACTTTAAGGTAGGTGTAGCCTTTTAAACAGCTTTCGTAAAAGTCAGTCCATTTCACGCCTTCTCTGGGTTTCATTTTACCGCTAGCAACATGTTTATCGATTGATTTTTTCACTGTGTGAGCCATAGATTTAGGATGGTATTGCATAATGGATAATACATCTTCAACAGAGGAGCCGTGTACCACTTCCTCAATATAAAAGTCTTCAGGATCATCGTCATGGCTGAAAATGTGTACTTCATTTAGGCGGCCAAATAAATTATGCATATCGCCCATAACATCTTGATAAGCGCCGGTTAAAAATAAGCCTAAAAAATAGTCTTCGTCTGGCTTTAAAGTATGCATAGGTAATACGTCAGAAATACCGTTTTCGCTAACAAATTGGTCGAGTTTCCCATCGCTGTCACAGGTGATATCAACTAACGAACATTTGATTGTGGGTTTCTCGTTCATGCGTGTTAAAGGCACAACTGGAAGTATTTGATCGATGGCCCAGGTATCGGCTGCAGATTGAAATACTGAGAAGTTACATAGGTATTGCGATGAAAGATCGAACTCTAACTCTTGCATATCTTCTGGCACAAACTCTTCGTTTTGCACTTTAACCTTTACCTTTTCCATTATTTGCCAGTATAAGGTTTCAATCTTGGCTAGTTCTTCTAAAGATATTACCCGTAACTTAAAGGCTTCTTTGGCCTGCTCTTTAAATTGGGATGCGTCGTTAAAAATTTCTTGCAAGTTATCGTGGGTATCAATGATCTCGGTTAACTCACGAATATCGCTCACCAATACGTGTTCGTTTTCTTCTTTGTCTGTTTGAATGCCTGCACTGTGTGCTTTAATTTCACCGACTACTTGAGTAATCACGCAGCTGTGATGGGCTGTAATAGCTCTGCCGCTTTCACTGACTAACGTTGGATGAGGGACGTGTTCTAAGTCGCAGACTTGTTTCATACCGTACACTATATCAGCAACATATTCGTTCATTGTGTAATTACGTGACGAATCATTAGTGGATTTGGTGCCGTCATAGTCGATACCCAGTCCACCGCCTACGTCTACATATTTTAACTTGAAGCCCATTTTATGAAGTTCAGAATAAATCATTGCTCCTTCATTAATTGATTCTTTAACTGAACGAATATCGGTTAATTGAGAGCCTATATGAAAATGCAATAATTGCAGACTGTCTGCCATGCCCCTTTCTTCAAGATAACGAGCTGCACCAATGATTTCACTAATGGTTAGGCCGAATTTAGCCCGTTCTCCACCAGAGCTTGCCCATTTACCTCTACCTTTAGCTGTCATCTTTGAGCGCACGCCAACCAGTGGTTTAATGCCCAATTCGTCTGCAATTTTAACTAATAGTGTAAGTTCAGAGAATTTTTCAATAACAACAATGGTTTTACGCCCTAGTTTTAAACTGAGCAGGGCCAAGCGCATAAATTCTTGATCTTTGTAGCCGTTTAAAATAGTTAAAGACTCTGTATTGGTATTAAGAGCCATTACGGTGAGAAGTTCAGCTTTTGAACCTGCCTCTAAGCCATAATTAAAAGGTGCGCCAGCGTCTACCACTTCTTCAACAACTTCGCGCATTTGATTAACCTTTACTGGGTACACTCCCATGTATTGGCCTTGATACTCTGCTTCTTCAATGTTGGCTTGAAAGGTTTGATTAAGCGTAGCAACTTGGGATCTTAATATGTCATGAAAACGAACAACAACAGGGAATTGAATACCTTCATGTTTAATTTCGTCAATGACAGACTTAAAATCAATACGCATGTCTGTGTTAGCGGGATCGGGCGTAACAAATAAGTTTCCATTATCACCAATTTCAAAATAGCCTTCACCCCAGCGTTTTACTCGGTAAAGGTTTTCAGAATCGTCAATGGTCCACTTTTTGTTTGAGCTCATACTTAAATCGCTGTTTTAAAAATTAAATTTTTGCGGATTATAGTGAACAAGTATTCCGCTGGCTACAGGTTAAACCAATTCCATTGAGTCTCTAATCACAACGAATCACAACTTAGTGTTACAAAAGCAGTAATGAAGCAGAACCTAAAAATACAAAAAAACCAACGACATCAGTCACTGTAGTCAAAATTACTGAGCCAGCAATTGCCGGGTCAACACCCAATTTATCAAGAAATACTGGTATCGCTATACCAGCAAAAGCAGCGACCACCATATTAATTATGATTGCAAAAGCGATAATGAAAGAAAGGGAGGTACTGTCAAACCAAACCGAGGTAACAAAAGACACCACACCAGCCCAAAGTAGACCGTTAAAAAATGCTACTAACACTTCTTTATTACCTAAGGCTCTTAGATTAGATTTAGCTAATTGACCTGTGGCTATACCACGTATTGTTAAAGTTAAGGTTTGACTGCCTGTAATCCCTCCCATACTCGCGACAATAGGCATTAAAACAGCTAAAGCAACTACTTGTACAAGTACTTCATCGAATATTCCAATCACCATAGAAGCAGCTAATGCTGTGATCAAATTTATGCCTAGCCATACTGCACGGCGTCTAGAACTGGTGAAAACCGGGGCAAATAAATCTTCGTCGCTAACTCGCCCCATATGAGACAATTGAGACTCGTAGTATTCCTGATATACATCTATGGCGTCTTTTATAGACAACCTACCTACTAATCGACCTTGTTTATTGATGACGGGTAACATAGAGCGCCCACAACTTTTCATTGCTTCTGCAGCTTCGATTAAGTTTTGATCCGCCGCTAATATTTGGTCTGAAAATTCCGCAATTTGAATGACATCAATCTGCTCATTACAACTAAATAGCTGATTGATATCAATTTGACCTAGATAATGTCCGCTTTCATCAACTACCAAAATACTGTCGGTGTAGCTTGGTAAGTCGTTAGCTTTTAACTCGTCAAGCAAGTCTGCTGTATTGACGCCTTTGCAGACAGTAAAAACTTCGTGATTTACGTATCGGCCTAACTGATCGTCGCTATAGGTTAATGCTTCTTCGACAAGACCCAATTCTTCGGGATTCAGTTTTTTAATTAAACCCTTAGTGACATGACTAGGAAGCACTTCTAAAATTTCTAGTAGTTCTGAGGTATTACTCGTTAAGGCTACATCTTCAATATTTTGAGCACTGAGTAATGACATTAGTTGCACACGTGAGTCATCACGCATCGCAGCTAAAACAGAAGACTTTTTGTCTTGGTTAAGTGTTTGCCATAATTTTAAACGGTGCTCTTTAGGCAGTCCCTCAAATACAAAAGCCCAATCTTCAGCACTAAAGTCTTTGGCTATAATCGGAACCGCTACTTGGTTTTCTTGTAATCGATCTAAGATCCACAAAAAGGCACTTTCACGTTGTTCTTGATTAACCATTAGTGCTCCTTATATTTTAGTGATTTACTTTAGTCCGATTGTATTTCATATCAAAAATAATTTTAATTTAGCTTATGAATGTTAGCGATATATCAAGTTCGACGCCACAATTATGCGCGTGAAAAATTTAACTTAGGTGTAAGTGAATCAATAATTTTTTATGGACTATTTTACAGTTTTTTAAATGTAAGTGTGTGTTTGCTACTATATTAGTCCTTTTAAAAATGCGTAATCTTTTATTGTGGTTAAAGTATTGTCGGTCATGAAGATAATTAAGAATAAGATCTACTTTCAAATAAGTAGCCATGTTTTTAGGTTAAATGGAACAGACTTTTTATATAGATTAGCTGGATTGATATTGAAACACTTCTTCAATTGAATGACCAAATACTGTAGAAATTTTAAATGCTACTTCTAAAGTTGGTGAGTACTTGCT
>NZ_JBPOFP010000072.1:0-24621 GCF_051252315.1 Paraglaciecola sp.
CTAATACATGGCCATGCACAGTTAAGTCATTAGCTTCAGCAAAGCTAAGTAATGCATCGGCTTTAGTAAAGTTAAAAGTAGTTTCAGATGGGTGCATAGCATCCATTTTCATATCGTTTTCAGACGATAGTTGGCTAAAGTGTTGTACAACAACGTCTTGATGTGAAGTATCACTCAATAGACTCTCTGGAACAGCAACGCCAATAGGGAAGTTTGCTAATGCTTTTAGACTAGTCACAGTAACGTCAGAAAATTCTTCTGGTACTTCAGGCTCTGGTTCTGGGGTTACAGATATGTTATCTGGAAATTCTACTTCTTTAGGATGATCCTCTATTCCACATGCTGTCAAGAGTGACATGATTGTCACTATACTTGCAGAACGAATTAATAATTTTTTCATTTTACTTTTCCTCTTGAGTTAGCGCTACCATTCCTGCATACAGACGCCTTGTTCAAAAATCACTGGATGCATTCTGTCAGAGCGCTTATTAATTTGGATTGGTATTAACCAGAGCCCATATTTATTTTGTATAGCCGGACTGGTGACTGAAATACTCAGTGTTTATGGATGAATGATTTATTGTTTAACTATTTTTTGCTCTAGTGAATCTAGTCAAACTTACAGGTTCATGATTATTAGTGGATAATAAGTGTGTTAATGCTTTAACTAAGATGAAAAGGGAAAGATTAACCTCTCCCTTTTTTACTTAAATATGCTTAAACACAGCTCAACTTAAAACTTATAATTTAGACCTAGTTGTATACGGCGGTCATTCAAGAAACTAGAACGTTGGTAGCGTGTACCGGCTTCATCAACCTGTGTTTCTGACTGGTTCTTCGTATCGGTGATGTTTGCTATTAGCAAATTCGCCGTTAGATTGTCACTAAAATGATATCTAACAGACGCATCATAAAATCCAGTAGCTTTTTGGAAAACTGGGTTACCAGTTACAAAGTCACGATATGAATTCAGATACTCCGAACGATAGTTATAAATTAAACGCACTTCTAACGCATCATCTTGATAAATACCAATTAGGTTACCTGTGTGTTTTGATTGCCCAAGAAGATTATCTAAACCGAAACGGAAAGTAGTATCAGCCGAATCAGGTACTCCATCGTCATCAGCATCTAAAAACTGCGGCGGTGGTGTTGCAGAAGCATCAACAAAGGTGTAGTTAGCTTGAAGTCCAAAATTTGCCCATATGCCCGGCAATTCAGTAAAGAAATCTTGATAAGCAACTTCAAAACCTGAAATTTTAGCTTCGGCTAAATTAAGTTGACCGTTGAAGTTAACATTAACTTGTGTGTTGTCTAAGGTAATAGTGTCAACTGGTTTTACGCCATATTGGATGATGTTTTCGATGTCTTTTTTAAACACACCAAAGGTAACAAAACCGTTTTCAAAATACCATTCGTATGAAATGTCAAAGCTATTTGCCGTAGTCGCTACAAGGTCTGGATTACCGCCATTTATGCGGATATTTGATAAGTTGCCATCAATTAAAGCACGAGGAGCAGCATTATTCGGATCAGTGGGATCGTAACTCGGGTCAGTGGGATCTATATTATCAACACGAGTTACACTGGTCTTGGCACTTATTGACTGGGTTGCATTAAGGTCGGACATATTTGGACGAGTAACACCTTTGCTCGCGCCAAAACGTATCAGCATATCGTCGTTAAGGTTCAGTTTAACATTTAGTGAAGGTAACCAATGCTCATCTTTTACGTCAACTCTTCTTACAGAGTCTGCTGTTTGCAAATAGGCTTCTGTCTCAGGCAAAAAGTCATTTATTGTATCTCTATCTTCCACTTCTTGTGGATACGGGAAAGTCAACTCCTGTCCTTCTATTTCGACACTCCAGTCAACCTCTTGTTCATCTACGCCAAATTCACCATAGCTTAGCTTACCATTTGAACCTAAGGTGTTTTTAACGTAACGCAAACCTACATTACCTTCTAACCACATGCCATTATCAAATTCTTGAGCAAATTTTACCATGGCATATAAATTGAAAGTCTCTTCAACAACATCTGATATACCGCCTGGCTGATAAATTTTAGTATAATTACCATCATTTGTGCGACGCAGTTGGTCCTGGTTAGGTGGATTATCAGGGTTAAGATTAGCAGTAGAGAATGGCGAATATTGTGAATGCGCTAAATCAGGGTCAGCTTGCAAGTAATCGTAGAATAACTCAGGATTACGCAACATGTCCGCGCTAGCATAAAGTAACGTGGTATTTTCACCACCTACCACTCCACCGCGGTAGAAATCACTGAAATCAACTTCATCGTAAATATTTTTCTCTAACGAATTTAAAGGCGCTATGCCTCCGCCCCATAGTGGGGTAACGCCCTTCCAGTTTTGACCTGCAGTTTTGTTGATTTGTTCACGTTCAGAGTAACGTGCACCCATTTTAACAGATTGAAACCAACCGTCTGAATCATCAAATTCATATTCAACGTCAAGTTTAGCTGCATGTAAATCGCCTTCACCTTCTCGGAATCCGTCGTTAGCAAAACCAACATAAGAACCAGCAGGGTCTGCCGCACTAGTAGCCGGCGCATACGGAACTTGAACTGTGCCACCATCTGGAATACGGTTACCGATATTAGTACGTGGATCAACAGAAAATTCTAAATATGGGTTATCCAAATTAGAACGAGAAAATACGTTTAAGAATGTGTTAATTCCAATCCATTGTTCTTCGAAAGACGCTTCAGCTGTTGTTTTATGAGCATCAAATTCAACCGTCAATTGGTCGCTAGCGCGCCATTTTACGTTAACACTAACATCATCAGTTTTGGAATATTCTTGTTTACCAATGCCTAGACTAGATACTCGTAATCCGTACGCGCCAGCCCAACTTCTGAAATCATCAGTGATCAGGCCTTCTTCCATTAAACCACCTGAAACGGGGATTAACTCGTCACATTCGCCAACAGGAGATTCGTTGCTGCCATTACATCTTGGGATGCCGTCTGAGGTAAATGGTGAAACAACCAAATCACTAATCTCTACACCACCCGATCTAACAGTCTCACCGTCATTAAACCACTCTGAAGTGCGTTCAATACCATTAATTTCATTTTCTACGGTTACGTATTTAACCAATACTTCAACATTATCGTCAGCACTACGCCATTGGCCCGCAAGGTAGATACTTTCTCTTTCTCGGTCAACTTCGTTTGTACGTAAATTGAAACCCGGAGCCAAAGCAACTGTGCCTACAGGGTCAGTTACATTTTGCCCTTCAGCAAAACTCGAAGCCGATACATTATCACGAGGAGTAAGTGAACCTGCTTGATAACCATTAATGTCAGATTGTAATTCAGATGAAGAAAATGAGCCTACAAATCCAAACTTGCCATTGTCGGTAGTAAAGTTTTTACCCAACACACCGCTAAATGTCGGGCTATATTCTTCACGTATATCAGTATAAACAGTGTCAACAGAAATTTGCGCAATACCGTCTTCATTATCAAAAGGTGCAAGTGTTTGTAGATTAATTGTTCCACCGATACCGCCTTCGATAAGGTCAGCTTGTTGGTTTTTGAAAACGTCTACACGCCCGACAAGTTGTGTCGGTACAGCAGACCAATCTAGCGCTCTGCCGCCGTTTGCTGAAAATGCATCCCGCCCGTTAAATTCTGAGCGAATAAAACCTAGACCACGAATTAAGTTACCTGAACCTTCTGGAGAAGGGAAATCGCCCGCAGTTCCACCAGCGGTAAAACGAGAAACAGTAAGGCCGGGTATACGCGAAAGAGCCTCAGCAACTGACAAATCTGGAATGGCAGCAGCGTCAGAAGCGGTAATTGAGTCAACAAATGTTGATGATTCACGTTTAATTTCAGCTGCGTTAGCTAGCGCACCACGAATACCGGTAACTTCGATGACTTCAAACGCTTCTTCAGCATCTTCTTCACCAGCACTTTGTGCTACGGCATATTGACTTGTGGCTGCTGTGAGAAGAGCAGTCGTGCCAAACATGGCAGCTCTTACAGAGGCGCTTAGAAAAGTTTTTCTTTGCAAGCTCATTGTGTATTCTCCTAGTTATGTGTTTCATACGCCAAATTCGACGTATTCTTAGTTATATTTCTTCGGAAAAGTGGTTCAAAATACTTCGACCAACGACCCGATATAAAACCTCGTCTTTTTTATAATTAGCGATTTTATTTACATTATGTTATACATTTAGTTTGGCATGACAATTAAATGTTAGCGCTAACAATATATAATTAACATCATGTCAGATTTATTAACAATGTTTTTTTAAAGTTTGCGGTATTTATGAAAACGAAAGTGAAATTTAGTAATAAAAAACAGGTCGAATTATGCACTTATGTATAGTGGTAGGTGGCTCAGCTGGATGGGTGACAGCCGCAGCACTTGCAAAGAAGTTTTCAAGACAAAAGCTTCAAATTACTCTTATCGAATCTGAAGAAATTGGGACCGTTGGGGTGGGGGAAGCTACTTTGACACATATAAGACTCTTCAATCAAACACTTGGTATTGATGAGTGTGATTTTATGCGTAAAACCAAAGCAATATTTAAACTAGGCATCGAGTTTGTTAACTGGGGAGGCAATCATGAATCAGTCATCTAGCAATCGTATCCGCAAAATTGTTATCGCTGGCGGCGGAACCGCAGGTTGGATGGCTGCGGCGGCATTAGCAAGCATGCTAAGACCTGATGACGTACAAATTGTACTAGTAGAATCTGAAGAAATTGGCACGGTTGGAGTAGGGGAGGCGACCATTCCCGATATTATAAGCTTCAATCGCATGTTGGGCATTGATGAAGCGGAATTTTTAAAGGCCACCAACGGTACTTTTAAGTTGGGAATAGAGTTTAGTGATTGGGGTAAACTTGGCGATAAATACTTTCATCCATTTGGTAACCATGGTGCAGACATGAATGGTATTGATTTCCATCAATATTGGCTGCATACAAGGCAAGCTGGTAACACCAATAGTTTGGAAGAATACAGCATGTGTGCGGTAGCAGCTAAAAGTATGAAGTTTGCGCTGCCTAACGATAATCCTCAGTCGCTTTTATCGCAAATTGGTTATGCCTACCATTTTGATGCTACTGCATACGCTTGCTTTCTAAGAAACTACGCCCAAAAGCACGGTGTGATACGAATCGAAGGGCGTATCGAGCAGATTTTGCTTAATGAGCAAACTGAAAATATTTCTGCACTTGTCATGCAAAACAATGAGCGTGTTGAGGGGGATTTCTTTTTTGATTGCACGGGGTTTAAGTCTAAGTTATTAGGGGAAACCCTTGGTGTGCCATATAACGATTGGTCAAAGTGGCTGCCATGCAACAGCGCCCAAGCAGTACCAAGTGAACGCCTAGGAGAGTTACAGCCTTACACTAAGTCTATGGCCAAAACCGCAGGTTGGCAATGGCGTATTCCTACTCAACATCGGACTGGAAATGGCCATATTTATAGCACCGATTTTATGGGTGATCAGCAAGCTACAGATATACTTATGCAAGGACTTGATGCGCCAGCACTTTCTGATCCACGTACCATAAGGTTTACGACTGGGTGCCGAGATAAATTCTGGTATAAAAACTGTTTGGCAATTGGTCTTGCTAGCGGATTTTTAGAACCTTTAGAGTCGACTTCTATTTTCTTAATACAACAAGGTATCAGCCGCTTTATTTCGTTATATCCGTCTTTAACGCCGCCCGCTAAGGTGGCAGATGAATACAACCGCTTAATGACCCGTGAATTTCATCAGATCAGAGATTTTATTATATTGCATTACAAAGCCACACAACGCACAGACAGTGAGTTTTGGCGCTATTGTAAAAACATGTCGATACCTGACTCTTTGCAACACAAAATTGACTTATTTAAGTGCGTTGGACGCGTATTCAGAGATGATCACGAATTATTCTCAACGTCTAGCTGGGTAGCCGTAATGATGGGGCAAAACATTTATCCTGAAACAGCAGAGCCAATGTTGCTTGGTGTGCCTATACAAAACATTGAACAGAGCTTACAAAGTATGCAACGCGCAATGCAACAAACAGCCTTGAAAATGCCAACCCATGCTGAGTTTATAAAAAACTATGCGGGCTCTTCGATTTAAATTCTAATTTTAAGCAGTTAATTAAATAGGTAATTTTATGCAAGGTATGGACGTTAAAGGCATCGTCATAGTCGGTGGTGGAACTGCAGGGTGGATGTCAGCTGCAGGAATGTCGAAACTACTTGGTAGTAAAAAAATAAATATTCGAGTAATTGAATCTGAATCGATAGGCACGGTAGGTGTGGGTGAAGCCACCGTCCCGCATATTCAGTATTTTAATCGGCTGTTAGGCATTGATGAAAATAGCTTTATTAAAAAAACAAATGCGACCTTCAAATACGGGATCGAGTTTGTTGACTGGAATAAACTTGGTGAGTCTTATTTTCATTCATTTGGCCCTTATGGTATGGATATGGAAGGTATTCATTTTCATCATATGTGGTTACGCCAACAGGAATTGGGTACTGCCAAACCAATCAACGATTTTAACTTGCAGATTCAAGCAGCCAAGGCTGGTAAGTTCATGCGTTCACGTCCTGAGTTGCAAGGTAGTCCATTGAGTGCCCTTTCGTACGCGTATCAATTTGACGCGGCATTATATGCTGCTTTTTTGCGAGATTATTCCGAAAATAACGGGGTCACTAGAACCGAGGGTAAAATTGTTAACGTCACTCAAACAGCAAATAACGGTCACATTGAATCGGTCACCTTGGATGACGGTGAATGTATTAAAGGTGATTTGTTCATTGATTGCTCTGGCTTTAAAGGTTTATTGATCGAAGAAGCCTTAAAGACTGGATATGAAGACTGGTCACATTACTTGCCCTGTGATAGTGCTGTCACGCGCTTGAGCGAGCGTATTGTCGAGGTTCCTCCATATACACGAGCGACGGCTAAAACCGCAGGTTGGCAGTGGCGTATTCCACTGCAATCGCGAACTGGAAATGGTTATGTCTACTCAAGCCAATTTTTAAGCGACAGCGACGCAATCGAAAGCCTAAATCAAGACCTTGATACACCGCCAATCTCTGAACCCCGCCAGTTGAGGTTTAAAACGGGTATTAGAAAGCAACCATGGAATAAAAATGTGGTTTCGATAGGTCTTGCTTCGGGATTTTTAGAGCCTCTTGAATCAACCTCGATTCACCTAATACAAACTGCTATTGCAAGACTAATGACTAACTTTCCAGATATGTCATTTAATCAGCCGGATATTGATTACTATAACGAGCGTACCAAGGCTGAGTATATGCAAATTAGAGATTTCTTAATTCTGCATTATAAAGCGACTACACGGGACGATAGCCCTTTTTGGAACTACGTACGGGAAATGGGTATTCCAGTGTCGTTAGAGAAGCGAATCGCTATTTATAAGGAAAACGCGCGCTTATATAGCGAAGATAAAGTGTTGTTTAATCACAGTAGTTGGTTTGCAGTATTTAATGGTCAAGGTATTTACCCACAACGTTATCATCCTATCGCTAATTTTTTAGAAGAAAAAGAGATGGAAAGGCGTATGGCAGAAATTCATACCGTGACACAAAAATGTTTAAGCATCATGCCATCCCATGAGGAGTTTTTGGAGAAACTGCCTTAGTTTTGCGGATCAACATGATAAGTCTAATGTTGACTATTTTGTGCCTGAATTATGTTGAATTTTGAAGGTAGAATGTTAACGTAACATTTTTCCATTTAAAAAATGATGTAAAGCAGAATTATGTCCAGAGTTAAACTAAAGGATATTGCGGAAAAAGCTGGCGTCTCTTTGATGACAGTGTCTCGTGTTATGAATAACGACCCTAAAGTCGGAGCTAAGACTAGAGACAAAATTACCGCAATTGCTCAGGAGCTAAATTACAGTCCAAATGTGGCCGCTCGCAGATTATCCAGTTCCAAATCGTTTTTTATCGGTATTGTATGTGAGTACGCTGATGCTAATTATGTCAGTAAATTTTTGGTTGGCGCGCTAAAAAAATGTCGCACTAACGGGTTTCATATTGTGATAGACGAAACTGTGGGACAAACCGCAAAGGCACTGTCTATAGTGAATGATCTTATTCATGTCACCCGAGTGGATGGTTTGATCTTATTACCACCTTTGGCGGACATTCCAGAAGTCCTAAACTTGCTAAAAGACTCCAATACTCCTTTTGTACGTATCGCTCCAGATATTGATTTGCAGGCTAGTCCTTATCTTTGTATGGACGATTATCAAGCCGCATATGACATTACTGAACATCTTATTAACTCTGGGCACAAGCGTATTGCACATATTATCGGTAACGTGAACCAAGGCGTCAGTAGACTGCGATATCAAGGGTACTTAGATGCATTACGTTCAAACCGTTTATTAATGCCGCCAGAGTATATCGAACAAGGCGATTTTACTTATAAATCAGGACTTGTTGCAGCCGAAAAATTATTGTCACTTAAAGAGTTACCTGATGCAATTTTTGCGAGCAATGATGAAATGGCTGCTGCCGTTATATCCGTGGCTCATAAAAAACATTTAGAAGTGCCTGAACAAATCTCAGTAGTAGGCTTCGATGATACTGAGCTTGCTTCTACGGTTTGGCCAAGTATAACCACAATCAAACAGCCGATCAGTGACATGGCTAGTCTGGCGATAAGTTTGCTTACTGAACCTGCGAATAATCCCCCAGATATGGCTTCTACTATAAAACGCCATGTATTGCCCTATCAACTTTGCCTGCGAGAATCGAGTAATTAAGTTGTAGACTAAATGTTAATGAATGTATTGACAGGTTGTTGTTAATACAATAATGTTAGCGCTAACATTGTTGTATTGTGGAACGTTATGAAACTCTCTAGTTTACCCATTTTTGCCTTAGTCATTTGCAGCTTATTTAGTTGTTCTGAAAAATCAACTGAACAGCCTGTTAGTACAGTAACGTTAAAAGAAGCTTACGCTGATAAGTTTCTTGTAGGTGCTACATTAGGCGCATCAATGTTTACAACAGCTAATCATCCTTCTTTAGCTTTAGCTAAAGAAAATTTCAGCGCAGTCACACTTGATAACGACATGAAATGGGAACGTATAAATCCTTTACCGGGTAAATTCAATTTTGAGATTGCAGACCAATTTGCTCAATTAGGCGTTGATGAAAACATTACTACCGTAGGTCATGTTTTATTTTGGCACAGTCAAACCCCTGATTGGGTATTTAAAGATGATGAAGGTAACCTGTTAACCAGAGACGCTCTACTTGAACGTATGAGAGAACGAGCAAAAATGTTTGCAACCCGTTATGGGAGCAGAGTGAAAATTTGGGATGTAGTTAACGAAGCTATTGAAGACGATGGGACATTAAGAAAGTCATTATATAACAAAATTATTGGTGATGACTTTATCGAACAAGCTTTTATTATTGCTGACCAAGAAATGCCTAAAGACGCTACTTTAATCTATAACGATTATGGCATGGATAGAATTGGCCGCAGAGACACGGTTCTTGCGATGGTAAAAGAGTTTCAACAAAAAGGTGTTCGTATTGACGGCATTGGCCTTCAAGGTCATTGGGGCATGATTAATCCATCTGTTGAAATAATTGATACTACATTAACCCTTTATGCTGCTACTGGATTACGTTTACACATTACCGAGCTTGACGTTGACTTTTTAGGTCGTGATAATTTTGGTGCAAATGTTGATATTACAAAATTGAAAGCAACACCAGAAAATAATCCTTATCCTGATGGTAACGTACGTCCTGAAGCTGAAGCTAAATTCGCTAAACGTTATACCGAAATTTTTCAGCAATTTATTAAGCATCACGACAGTATTGATCGTGTTACTTTTTGGGGAGTTACTGATGGTGATTCTTGGTTAAATAGCTGGCCTTTAGAAGGAAGAACTAATTTCCCATTGTTATTTAAAAGAGATGGTTCAACTAAACAAGCGCACGATGATGTGATTGCATTAGTAAAATAATAATGAAAGCGGCTTCATTTAAAGTATTAATAGAGGGCTATTTGCATAGCTCTCTACTCATACCTTCAATATTGTTATCAGCACTTATGAAACGGACAAATGCCAGAGTGGCTGTTTTTATTGAGTTTTAGTTGTTTTATTCTCGTGGATAAAATTTACTTTTATATATTCAACCTAAGCAGCTGAACTCATCGAATCAGAGAATAATCATTAACCATCCTTGCTGAAACTACTAATCTAAAATCGTATGATATAAATATTCCCATGCCAGCTGTACGCTATACATTGGTGGGTATGAATAATCTTCTACCTCTGCAACCATATATTTTGGCACATCAAAATCTTGATGATGAAATAATGCCATCCAATCTATCTTGCCACTAGCGCCCAATTCTTTATAGTCTTTAATATGCCAACTTAAAAACCGGTTTGGGTATTTTTTAAAGTAATCTACAGGTTTGACTCCGCCCATTTCCATCCAATAAATGTCGGCTTGAAAATAAACATATTTGGGATGGGTGTTTTGTAAAAAATAATCATAGATCCGAATACCTTCGACCAAATTGAATTCGTCTGCATGATTATGAAAAGCAAAGGTAATCCCCTTTTCACGGCATAATTTACCTATAGCATTATAATAATCGCTGTAACGTTTTAATTCATCTTTGGATGTTACTGATTTGAGTTGATTATTAGACGTGGTTAAATATTTTACACCAGCTTCTACATGGTCATCGATCGTATTAGACCACCACATCAAAGCACTTTCCCAATCTTCGGCTGCAGGAAGATCGTGAAATGTCATCGAACCTAAAAATTGCATACCGTTGGCTTCAACTAGGTTACGGAATTCTGTCGGCGACATTCCATAAAAAGTGCCTTTATCATAAACAAATGTTTCGACATAGCTATAGCCCATTCTACCTAACTCTTTAAGCGTTCCTTTTGAATCTTTTAACATTTCTTGATGAACAGACACTAATTGAATACCAATGTTCTTGTCTTTAGGGTTAGATTTTATATACCGAGTTTTCCAAAGGCTTTTACCTAACGCATCGAACCCTTCAAGTAATACATTTGTGGACGTTTGAAAGCTAAATTCAACCTCTAAATAAAAATTAGCGAGCATATCAAAATCTTTCATTCTCCACTTTTTTTCAGAAGAAAAATCCCCAACGCCTTTGAAAACGACTCCTTCCTGGTTTTGTCCTAAGGCGATTATTTTGTCGCTCTTAGCATCATGAGCAATTAATTCTGTGAGAAAAGAGGTGTATTTCCCATTTTTGTATTGAAGCACTTCAACTTGCATCGATTGGCGATTCATTGTTGAAATATTGTTCATCTTAATAGCTGGAAATGTAGCGATATTATCGGTATTAACATGCTCACTACTTACCCAAATCCCTGCGTATTGATGTAAGCGGTCAGCTTGAGATTCAATCGAATCTTTTGCAAAGAGCGTTGAGCTAAATAGAAAAAGTAATATTATTGAAGTTTTAATTCTCAAGTGATTATGCTCATAATTAATTTTATCGCGGTGTTATCTAACAAGTCATTAAAGCAGGATAAATAACGGTTGGTTTTTTCTCTTTCGTCACTTATTTTAACTAACTATTATAGCCAGCCATTTTTAGCGCCTTAGCAAAGTGTTAATGCCCACTTTAGGGGGATAGTTCAGTTAAAACTCGAGTGTTACCAACGACGCAACTGGCACAAACCCTATCAGAAGTTGGTGACGTAGATTTGCCAGCTTCAAACATTAATTTTCAGCTTCAAATTTTAATATACTCGTGCAGTAAAAACAGAAACGCTTTGCTTTATTGAAACGACTAAAAAATGCCTGATGTATTCCATCAGGCGTTTTTTGGGATTAAAGACTGACTGTTGCTAATGATTAACCGAATAATACGCGGTTAACTTTGTTTTCTAGTAATTCTTGTTGGCCACTTTCGTGTTGTGGATTGAGTTCGTTATCAACAGCATAAGCAGCTAATGATTCTAAACTATGCTCGCCTTTTGAAATTGCTTTGCCTAAATCACCTTTCCAGTTTCTGTAACGATTAGCGACTGCTGAACCAAGAAAGTCATTTTCAACAATAGCGGCGGCTTTTTTCAATGCCAAGGCTAAGTGATCCATGCCGCCTATGTGTCCGTGGAACAAATCTGCAGGATCTGAAGACTGACGACGTAACTTGGTATCAAACATGAATCCACCAGTTTTGAAACCGCCGGCTTTCAATATGTCTGCCATAATCAGTGTTAATTCAGGCACATCGATGGGGAATTGATCGGTATCCCAACCATTTTGTGCATCACCGCGGTTGGCATCAATTGAACCAAATAAACCAAGTGAAATGGCTGTGGCAATTTCATGTTGGAAAGAATGGCCGGCGAGCGTTGCGTGGTTAGCTTCAATGTTAACTTTAATCTCGTCTTCTAAACCAAACTGTTTTAAGAAACCGTAAACAGTTGCGGTATCGTAGTCGTACTGGTGTTTAGTTGGCTCTTGAGGTTTAGGCTCAATTAACAAGGCTCCTTTAAAACCGATTTTGTGTTTATGCTCGACTACCATTTGCATAAAGCGACCCATTTGTTCACGCTCTCGGCGTAGGTCTGTATTAAGAAGTGATTCGTAGCCTTCACGACCTCCCCACAATACGTAGTTTGCACCACCTAAACGTTTGGTTGCTTTCATAGCATTAAATACTTGAGTTGCCGCGTAGGTGAACACTTCTGGATTCGGGTTGGTTGATGCCCCCGCTGCGTAACGTGGGTTACTGAAAGCGTTGGCTGTTCCCCATAATAACTTCATGCCAGTTTCTTCTTGTTTTTGTTCAAGCACATCTGTCATTTGAGTAAAGTTATTTATGTATTCTTTTATGCTGTTTCCTTCTGGAGCAACATCAATGTCATGGAAGCTATAATAAGGTGTGCCTAGCTTTGCAAAGAATTCAAAGGCTACGTCAGCTTTTTGTTTCGCACGCTCCATTGCATCACCAGGCTTCAACCAAGGGCGCCCAAAGGTACCTTGACCAAATACGTCAGCGCCATCCCAACAAAAGTTATGCCAGTAACATGCACCAAAACGTAAGTGTTCGGCCATAGTTTTACCCAGTATTTTTTCATCTGCATTGTAATGATGAAAAGCTAAAGGATCAGTTGAATCGGGTCCTGCATATTCAATCTTTTGGATGTTCTTAAAATACTCGGCCATGAGGCGCTCCTACTATTTGTAATATTGGATTTTCAGTATAATCCGCTATGGCCTAATTTTTATCAATTATGTTTTTTATAATTTTAATTGTTGTTTTTCGTAAAAAGTGCAACCTCTAATTTTTTAATAAGAAGGTGCTAGGTGTTTATAAAATCTATTTCGAAGTTTTGCGTTTTTCCCGTAGTTAAACATTACAGATGGCATTAGATCGCGAATGTGCCATGATAAAGCAATGTAGCGAAGATGGTTACGATTGTTCATTTTATCGGGGGTATCCTATACGTCCAAAACCGTCGCAATATAAAATGAACCGAGTCACGGACAGGATGTAGGCAACAAATTAGTACGGGGCCCACCATTGGGAGTTTCAGTACGTATATTGGGCTTTAAAGGCCAACGGTTGATTAACTTCATGCGAGATAAGTGCACGAAAAAATGACTTTTGATGGTACTTAAGCTCATGAGTTAGTTGACCTGCTGATAGTTTGAGAAGAAATTGGCTATGCCTGTTAATGCGGCCTTGAGTACGTCAACATTGGGTAAAAAGACTAATCTAAAATAACAGCCTTGATGTAAGTTAAATGCCGAGCCATGAACCAGCAATACTTTTTCGGCTTTTAACAAATCTAAAATCATTTGTTCGTCGTTGGTGATATTAAACTTTTCAGCATCTACTTTAACAAAACAATACATGGCACCTTGAGGAATAACACATTCTAGACCGTCAACTTGGTTAAGCATTGTATAGGCTAAATCTCTTTGTTGTTTTAGTCGTCCGTCTCCAACAATTAACTCGTTTATGCTTTGGTACCCGCCCAATGCTGTTTGAATCGCATGTTGACTTGGTACATTGGCACACATTCGCATAGAAGACAGCATATTCAAGCCTTCAATGTAACTTTTAGCAATGCGTTTATTACCACTGACCACTAGCCACCCAGCGCGAAATCCTGCGACTCGGTAATTTTTTGAAAGACCACTAAGGGTGATAAAAAATAAATCATCAGCCATGGCTGCAATACAATGGTGTTTGGCGTCGTCGTATAAAATCTTGTCATAAATCTCATCACTGATGATGGCTATGCCAAACTCCCGAGCCAATTCAATAACGTCCTGCAATAACTCTCTACTATAAACAGCACCTGTTGGGTTGTTTGGATTAATGAGTACAATGGCTTTGGTTTTGTGGCTAATTTTACTGCGAATGTCAGCAATATCTGGTTGCCAATTATTGTTATCATCACATAGATAGTGCACAGGCTTGCCCGAGGCTAAACTAACCGCAGCTGTCCAAAGAGGATAGTCGGGAGCTGGAATAAGCACTTCGTCTTCTGTATCCAATAACCCTTGCATAGCCATCACAATAAGTTCGCTAACGCCATTACCAATGAATATGTCATCTATTGTGACGTTCTTAATGTTTTGCTGCTGATAATATTGCATGACGGCAACACGGGCAGAATAAATCCCGTTTGAATCCGAATAACCTTGGGAGTTAGGTAAATTATGGATAACGTCTTTGAGGATGTCGTCAGGGGCTTCAAAACCAAAAGGGGCAGGGTTGCCAATATTAAGTTTTAGGATGCGATGGCCTTCATCTTCCATTTTTTTAGCTTGGGTTAAAATAGGCCCGCGGATTTCATAACAGACATTTTCTAGTTTGTTGGATTTATTAATTAACTTCATAATATTTCGTGACGTAACAGCAAGGCACACAGAGTAAACCAAGTGAGGTAGCGCTGTTAAGTGTTATTTTAGCTAAGCTAAATTCAGTCGTGTTTGCTTACATTTTGAATTTGCTTTTGGTTGGCTTTATTTATTATCTTAAACTAGGTCAATAAATTAAGGTTGATGATATGCCTGCTCCATTATTTTGGTTTGGTGCGTCGGCTCTAGCGTTATTAGCAGGGGCTAAATATTCTAATGATAAAAAATTAGAGGGCGTCGTTGGAACACTACCTGGCGAGTGTGATATTGCGGTTAAACCAATAGACGGCGCAATAGTCTGTTGTGGTGTGTATGAAGTATTTGATCACTCAGGTATATGGGTAGACGGGGATATTGTTGAATTAAAGGGTAATGGATTAATACGAGGAATATCAGCAGAGCGATTTTTGAAAGACAGAAGTGGTGAACAAATCTTTATTGCTTGTGATGCTAATTATCAGCCAATTGGAGATGCTTTTTTTGCTAAAAGAGCCGTTTCTCGATTGTTTGAATATTCTGAATACGATGTACTCAATAACAATTGCCATAATTTTGTTTGGCAATGTATCGCAGATAAAAACGAAAGTGTTACGCGATTTTCAGAGTTAAACACCCATTTGGCCAATAAGTACAACCAAATTATTCATTGGCAACCTTGCAAAGTATAGTTAAATCGAGTCGAAGTCTGCAATAGACATAGGCAGATAACAAAAAGCCCCTTAAATAACAATATTTAAGGGGCTTTTTTTATTCAATTAAAAACTATCGAGGAAGTTTGACACCCGAGTTTTCACTTTGTATTTTTTCAGCGTAAAAAGCTTTTACAGAAAAATCAGACTTTTTAGCCTTTGGCTTAGCTTTAGCCTTTGGTGCTGCTTTTTTCTTCGCTGCTGCAGGTGCTTTTTCAGCCGCTTCTTTTTTAGCTGCTTTTTTCGGCTTTTCAGCAGGTGCTGCTTTTGCTGAACTTAATTCAGCAATTTGTTCGTTTAGATCGGCTAATCGTACATTTTTTGCACCATCAACACTATACCAACCGCCTTTTGCTTCAATGTTAGGAGCTTTGCCATTAGCCTTAGTATAAGCTTCTGTGTATGCGGCGATTACTTGGTCTTTATCTAATTTACTCATAGTCAGGTCTTTGCCTTTTATATGTTTAGTTACAAAATATGGTCGGGTTTTATACCTTTTTTTTACTTTAATGTCTAATTTTGCTACTTATTGCTAAAAAAGTGAGCGATTTAGGGTCTTTAGGAACAACAATGTCGGTGACAAGAACACAATTATTAACATTTTTTGACCAATTGCTTAGCCCCAATAAAATAAAAGATTATTGCCCCAATGGACTTCAAATTGAAGGAAAACAGCATATATCTAAATTGATATGCGGGGTGTCGGCTACCCAAGAACTAATTGATCATGCAGTCGCTGTTGAAGCTGATGCTATCTTTGTTCATCATGGATACTTTTGGAAAGGTGAAAACCCTTGCTTAACTGGCATGAAAAAGAAACGTATTCAAACTTTATTAGCCCATGACATCAATTTGTTTGCCTATCATTTGCCATTAGATATTCACCCAGAGTTAGGCAATAACGCTCAATTAGCGCAATTACTAGGCATTACCAATATTAAACCTTTAGAAGATAGCAACCCGAACAGTGTGGTAATGCAAGGAGAGTTTGAAAACCCGATTCAAGCCGAAGACCTTGTTCAAAAAATTACTAACAAACTGAATAGAGCGCCTTTACATGAGGTGTCTAATAAACCTGAAATAAAAACAGTGGCGTGGTGTACAGGAGGGGGCCAAGGTTATATCGAACAAGCTGCAAGTTTAAATATTGATGCATTTATCACTGGAGAAGTGTCTGAACAAACCATTCACGTAGCCAGAGAAATGAATATTCATTTTTATGCTGCAGGGCATCATGCAACTGAACGTTACGGTGCTAAAGCAATAGCTGAGCATGTTAAGCAACACTTAAATATTGAGTCTAGTTTTGTCGATATCGACAATCCAGCGTAAAAATTGAATATGAATAATGTTAATCAAGATCGCAGCTTTAATAACATAGCTGATAAATTTCAAAAGAATATCTACGGTTCTACTAAAGGGCGTTTACGCCATGAAATGTTAATGTCTTATCTAGCTAAAAACATTGTGTTAGATGACCAACCTTTGCGTGTTTTAGATGCAGGTGGTGGTACCGGTATGATGACTGAAACGCTTCTCAATCTTGGTCATAAGGTTACGTTAACCGATATCTCTGACGAAGCTTTAGATGTGGCTAATAATCGTCTTAAAGATTTTGATTATTTTGACATGATCAATACCGATATTTTATCGTTGGATGAGGACAGTCAATACGATTTAGTCATCTGTCATGCGGTGTTGGAATGGGTTAAAAACCCTGAAGATGTTCTAGCTAAGTTGGGCTCTTTGGTTAAGCCTAACGGTTTCTTGTCAGTGAGTTTCTTTAATAAAGATGCTCAGTTATTTGGAAATATGTGTTACGGCAACTTTGATTATGTAGAGCAGGGCATGCAGGTTAAAAACCGTGTGCGATTAACCCCTAACAACCCGTTAAAACCTAAAGATGTTTTAGCTCATTATGTTTCATTGCCTTTAACTATTGTGCATAAAGCAGGTATTCGGTGTTTTCATGATTATTTACGTGATTTGGACAAACAAGAAAAGCTTTACGAGGAGTTAAAAAAATTGGAAATAAAATATGGCTCACAGGAGCCATATATGTGGTTAGGTAAATATTTTCAAATCATTGCTAAGAAGTAATAGATTCGATTAAATCAGTGCTTCTATGTCAGCAGCAATCTTTTCGGGTTTGGTTGTTGACCCATAACGTTTTAATACTTCGCCATTTTTGTTAATCAAAAATTTAGTAAAATTCCATTTTATTTTTTTGCTTCCTAAAATGCCTGGCTTCTGTTCTTTTAAAAATTTGTATAAAGGAGAAGTATTTTCGCCGTTGACCTCAACCTTTTTAAACAAGGGAAAGTTGACATTAAAATTTAAACTACAGAATTGTTCTATTTCTGTATCGTTTCCTGGCTCTTGATGACCAAATTGGTCGCAAGGAAAACCAAGTACACTAAAGTCTTTATCTTTGAACTGTTCGAATAGTGTCTGCAACCCCTCATATTGAGGTGTAAAACCGCAATTACTTGCGGTATTGACGATTAACAATACTTGTCCTTTATATTGCTCAAAGTTAATGTCTTCACCGTTGTTTAATATCGCATTAAACTGGTATATGGTATTTTCCATTTTCTATTCCAATCATTATTTCAATCAATACATATTGTCATCTTTTTCTAAAGGATCAAGACATTAAGGAGGTTTTATGGCGTTAAAAGTTGCTTTTATTGGTCTGGGGGTAATGGGGTACCCTATGGCAGGGCATTGCGTAAAAGCAGGGTATGAGGTATCGGTTTTTAATCGCACCACAAGTAAAGCTCAAACATGGGCAGAGGAACACTCGGCAAAATTTGTTTTATCACCAAAACTTGCAGCCCAAGATGCTGATGTTATTTTAGTTTGTGTAGGTAATGACGACGACTTGCGTTCTGTTATGTTAGGAGATAATGGCATATTGGCAGGTGCGAACTCGGGTTCTGTGATTGTCGACCACACCACCGCTTCAGCAGAAGTGGCTCGTGAATTATACGCTTTGAGTACCGAGCAAGGGGTAGGATTTTTAGATGCACCAGTTTCTGGTGGCCAAGCAGGCGCTGAAAACGGGCAACTGACGGTAATGTTAGGCGGAGATGCAAAATGTTATGCACGAGTTGAGCCTTTAATCGCAAGTTATGCCAAATTTAGTAGACTGTTAGGCGATGTTGGTAGCGGACAATTGGCTAAAATGATGAATCAAATTTGTATTGCAGGTGTGGTTCAAGGTCTAGCAGAAGCATTGAGTTTTGGTAAAAATGCTGGGTTAGATTGTGACGCTGTGGTTGAAGTGATTTCAAAAGGCGCTGCCCAATCTTGGCAAATGGAAAATCGTGCTAACACTATGTTACAAAGTGAATATGAGTTTGGGTTTGCCGTAGATTGGATGCGTAAAGACTTAGACATTGCATTGAATGAAGCTAGAAAAAATGGCTCGACTTTGCCTTTAACTGCTTTGGTTGATCAATTTTATGCTGACGTACAAAAACAGGGGGGAGGTCGTTGGGATACATCTAGTTTATTATCGAGATTCACTTCTTAAAATAATCGAAAATAACGGATATTTCATCCTTACTAAATACTCAGCATGTGTATAGAACGACGCTTATTAGTTAATAGCTCCTTAACTAATCTAGGAGGTTAAATCTATACACATTAAGTTTGTGAATCATGCTGAGTCTGTCTGCGCTCTACATTTTTGAGGTAATGGGTTCAAATTCCCATTGATGACCAAGAAATGCAATTTTAGAACGGTCGTATTCTCTATCAGCTCGCCATGTACGGTTATTCAGTTTTAAAGTAACGCCTGGGTATATCTTTTTATTGGCAACCATTTGTAAATTTGCTTGGTAGGTTTCTTTTGCTTCTTGCATTTCTTTGGCTTTAATATGTAACCATTGGAGCAATTGAGATTCACCTTTGAACAGCTGATTTGCTTCATCTACTCTATGCTGCATTTCTTTTGGCACATATTTAGAATTGATGATGTTCATACGTTCCATATGACGGAAATTATTGTCTGAAATTTGTTTAAGTAGATCGTCAAGGGTGTCTTTACGCTCTAATAAATTATTAAACCCTTCACTAAAATCAATACTTAAACTACTACCGGAAACAGCACCTATGGTGCCAGCAGAAAATTGGTCATAACATTTAATTGTACAGGCAAATATATTACCGTTTGGTTTATCCAAGGAACCAATTGTAATTTTACCTTTTGACTCAATTCTACTATAAGCTAACTGGCGACCCACACTCACATTGCCATGGCACTTAACGTCTAGTCCTTGTCCATGTTGAATATGTACACTGCCTTGCGCGACAAGTGATGTACTGTACTCTGTTAGCGCATCATTAACCTTGCCCATAGCGCCTTCAGTGATAATAATATCTCCTCCTGCCTGAATGTAGGCAGACTCCACAAAACCGTTTATGGTAATGTCTCCAGTCGCAATTATCTGCATGTTTTCAGTTACATCGCCGTTGACTAATACGGCGCCATCGTATTCAATATTTCCACTACCAACGTTGACTCCTTTACAAATAAAGGTGTCATCTACCCACATTTTTGACTTTTTAAATTTAGGCATGCCTGAAATGTCTGCAATCAGTAAATTCTCATCGTGATCACTAATCACTGTACCGTCACCTGGCTTGAATTTAACCCATTCTCCGGGTTTAGGTGTGAGAGGCACGTTGGTAACAGTGTAACCTTGTCTGCCTTTTGTTGGAGGTAAACGGCGTAATAACTCATCGCCTTTTTTGACACAAATGATTGCGCCAAGGTTTCGCATGTCTACACGTTCATCACCTTTGGCTTGAGGGGTTAAAATACGTTCTAATGCATTTTGTACTAAAGGTTGGAGTTTTGAAGGTTTGCCTGCTCTAGGAGGCAAACCTTTGGCTACTGTATCTTTACATATGTCGCCTGAAGAGGCTTGTTGAATTTGTTGAGTTAATGCCTTTAAACGTTTACTGCTAATACCTCTAGTAATCCCCATTTTTTTTAATTCTGCTTTTAGCTCTTTAAAACTGGGGATTTTTCCAGCGTACCCACATGTTAAGGTCATAGTGGCTGAAAGTTGGCCTTCCACAATGATACATTGAATACTAGTATCTCTGCGTTCACCTACGCGTTGTGTAATAGGAGCTCTGTTATTGTCGGCAGTGGCATTCTTAAAACTACCGATGAGTTCAATGACATTTTCATCAAAGATAAAAAATTTCGAATAATTACTTTCTTTAATTAGTTGGAATATCGCTTTGGCATCTATTGGTTTATCGAGATTATCGGGCTCAATAGTGACATCCAAATAGGTATTGGTTTTATCTACTTCTAGAGTTATTCCAAGCATCTAATCGCCTTTTTGCTTTTATTTTTTATATTGTTTTATGCAAGTTTTAAGGTTTACATAAGCCTTTATCGGCCTACATATAATTTATATTAGGGTATTTATTATCTAATTTACATGCCTAATTTTAAAGATTATTGGCGTAGTGGTATAGTGCTTTGAGTATGCTTAGTTTTTCTGGGTAGTTTTCATACTCAACACTGAGTTGCTCGAGTTGTAATAAAAACGCCGGTAAATTAATACTGCCACTAGTCGATTCATCAGTTAGTTTAACTTGCCTATACCTTTGCCACTGTTCGCTTTCAGCTTGGCTTAATGATTGCGGAAAGTTCCTCGCTCGATATCGAAATAATAGTGTGTGTAAACGTTCATCTTCAAACGGTAATGTTAGTTCGGTTAAAGCTTGTAAATCTGCACTAACTACTTTTTCCATTAAGTACTTATCTGCAGAAGAAAAGAACCCTCCTGCGTATAAAGCGTGTTCTGGATCAAGCTTGGGTCTGTCGGTATTTTCTGCATACACTTCATGGAGCTTGCTTAATAAAGACGGCTGTTCTTTTAATTTTTGTAAATTGGCTAAACAGGCTTCACGGTCAATGTTGAGTCTCTCAGCATTTTCTGCTTTTAAGGTTTTGGCTGGTGCTAAAACCGGACATTTATTAATGTGAATAAGTTTAATCGGTAACCTTTGTTCGCCTTCTTCTAACATGTTTGAGGGCGTGTACAGTTTTTCTTTGATTTGTTCAGCCGTTAACGAGAATAACGGAGTAGGGTCGTTAGCAAGGTTGAGTACTATCACCGCATTTTTATTGGTGGGATGAAAACCAATCGGCACTATCCAAGTACAACACCCATGTTCTGCTGATATTTTTGACGAAACATGCACTAAAGGAATAAGTTGATCACAGTTAATCAATTCAAGCACTTTCTTTTTGTTTCTCAGTTCAAAGATATAATCATATAACTTGGGTTGTGCTTGTTTAATGAGTTTAGCTATGGCGATTGTGGCATATACATCAGACGTTGCATCGTGGGCGTCCTGGTGCGATATACCGTTAGCCTGAGTTAAGTCTTCAAGTTTAAAACTGGGTTGTCCTGTTTCTTTTATTGGCCATTCAATGCCTTCAGGGCGCAAAGCATAACAGGCTCTAGCTAAATCTATAATGTCCCATCGGCTGTTACCATTTTGCCATTCACGAGCATAAGGGTCGTAAAAATTTCGATACAAGGTGTAACGGGTAATTTCATCGTCAAAGCGAATGTTATTATAACCGGCCACACAGGTTTCTGGTTTAGCAAACTCCTGGTGGATCCTTGCAATGAAGTCCCGTTCATTTACACCTTCTTTAAGAGATTTTTGTGGTGTAATCCCAGTAATTAAACAAGCAATCGGGTTGGGCAAACAATCGTTAGGAATCTGACTGTACAACATTAAAGGTTCATCGATTACGTTTAAATCAAAGTCGGTTCTAATACCTGCAAACTGGCAGGGATAGTCCTTTTGTGGATTTGCACCCCAAGTTTCATAATCGTGCCAATAGATGCTTGGTGTTAAGTGTTTAGACATTTTGTTTGAATTCTTGTTGAGTAAACAGTTATTTTCCTATGGTACATTATCTTAGCTTTTTCGAACGATATTATTCAAATCAAAAACAGGCCATAACTACACAAATCATTTAGGATGTGGTTCGAAATAATAGCTTTAACAAATCAAGAAGGTATTAAGGGAAAGATCCTTACATTCTTTCTTCTTGATAATTAAGTTTTAAAATTGAATATATTTGGAATCATGACGAACCTTATTGATATTGTTAGGAATACACTGAAAGAAAATGTTGAACAGCCATTTAGTGTTTACTCTTCCGTTAAAGAGCTGAATATACTTAATGTACCCATCGCAAAACCTTTGTTAATTGTGGTATTGAATGGAAATAAAGAGCTTGGGGTCAATGGCGAATTAGTTTGCGAAATGGGAGAGTTTATTTTTTTGTCGAATAGCCCTGCGATAGACATGCGTAACATTCCTCAAGACAAAGAATATTTCGCTTTGTTAATAGAGTTTGAACATCAAGATTACGCCAGTTTACAAAAAGGTGCTAATAACAATCAAAAACACTATATAGGTAAAACAACAGAAGCGCTGGATATGTGTTTACAACAGTTTGTGGAAAGTTCACGGTGGGCGCCAAAACAAGTGCTTACATCACGCAAACGAGAAATTATCAATTTATTATGTCATCTTGGTCATAGTGATATTTTATCTTTATTTGTTAACCCTCAATTGAAAGACCGTCTCCATGGGTTGTTTATCGAACACAAAGGGTGGGAACTATCTGTTCAAAACATTTGTGACCAGTTAGCTATGAGCGAATCAACACTTCGTCGCAAGTTAAAGATAGAACAGACCAGCGTTCAAGAAATAAAAGATAGCGCAAGGCTTGGTAAAGCCTTGCATCTATTGCAAACCACTGAGCTTGCAATCGGTTTGGTTGCAGAAGAATGTGGTTATCAGTCTCAGTCGAGATTTACCGAACGATTTAAAAAACATTTTGGTTTAACACCATCTGAGCTTCGAAAAACTAAAGTGACGGAATAAGGCTAAATATTGGAGGTTTAGGTGCTAATTTTTCAAAAGATAATTGAATAATATATAGCCTCTTATAAAGTCATTATTAACAAAAACTCACAGGGAAAATTATGTTTAAGCTATTAAAACCTATCGCTCTATTATCATTTAGCCTCTCGGCTTTTGCTCATGGTAGCTCGCTAACTTTATCAAGTCATGATATTGCTCAAGGGCAATACATGGACAAAAAACACGAATTTAATGGGTTTGGTTGTACCGGCGGTGATTTATCACCGCATCT
The DNA here is from genome assembly GCF_051252315.1 of Paraglaciecola sp. Lineage (GTDB taxonomy): Bacteria > Pseudomonadota > Gammaproteobacteria > Enterobacterales > Alteromonadaceae > Paraglaciecola. Next base: position 23,836 of record NZ_JBPOFP010000072.1, read on the forward strand.
TAAATGGTCTAACGCCCCCGAGGGGACGAAAAGTTTTGCCATTACCGCGTATGACCCTGATGCGCCAACTGGCAGTGGGTGGTGGCACTGGCAAATAGTCAATATTCCTAAAAATATATCAGAGTTATCAACCGGTGCCGGTAGTGCGGAAACAAGTAACGCGCCAAAAGAAAGTACGCATATAAGTAACGACTATGGCATCCGTGGATTTGGAGGTGCTTGTCCACCTGCTGGCCACGGTGTGCATCACTACCGTTTTACAATTCACGCATTATCAGTTGAAAAGTTGGAGTTGCCAGAAGATGCTTCTGGCGCATTAGCGGGTTATATGATTAATGCTAATACAATTGAGTCCAGCACTATAGAGGCTTTATATAAACGAGACTAAGTTAAGTCGCATTTGATATTAAATTAATAGAGCTGAATAATTAAGAGCGGCTCTGTTATTTTAATCAAGATTTGGAGCAGAGTTTTTGACTTTTACATATCAGACAGAAAGGTTAACGGTGTCTGAACTTTTCGACCAGGATGCTGATTTAGACCTTTTGGAAAGAATAACTGACTTACTTACGCCCCAAGTCGTTGAAAACCTGCCTCCACACTTTGCCAATATTATGTCTACTTTAGATGCAAAACTATGGTTTCTTAAAATGGTATCTGAAAGTACTTTACTGTCAGTAAAACAAACTGAAACCCAAACGATCATCGGTTTTGTTTTTCTATCTCTAGAATGACTTCTTCTAAAGGTGCAGCGGCATATTGACCAGTTCTTGTGCGGTATTGTTG
>NZ_JBPOFP010000073.1:0-23851 GCF_051252315.1 Paraglaciecola sp.
GAATAAGTCTTTATGGTTTATAAAGTGCAACAGCCCCCAGTTTTGAAATGTAAATTTCATGCAAACTGTTAACATCTTGTGTGGGTTTTGTTAAATTAGGTGGCAAATTTAAAATTCATGATTTATCTATAATTTCGTATCGATTGCTAGCCAAAGTACGTACTTGGTGAATTAGGTTTAAAAAGGAATGATCTTTGTTTGACAAACTACGTCAGCACACAATTTTATTGACCTGCATATTATCTTCTGTGGGTATTTTGTGCATTTTCTATGTCGCTCAATTTAATCCTCTAGTAGGCATTGAAGGTAGCGGGTTTTCGCGGTTTTTAGGAAGATTTCACCCTTTAGTTTTGCATTTTCCGGTGACTTGTTTAGTGCTGGTTGGTTTGTTTGAGTTGTTAGGTGCATATAAACCTACTGCGTATTTTAAAAAGTTGGTTGGGCCATTATTAACGTTTGCCGCATTAAGTGCCGTATTAACCGTTGTTTTAGGTTTGTTACTCGCTGCCAACGAAGGGCATCAAGGAGCATTGGTAGAGCGCCATAGACTATTCGGTATCTCGGTTGCAGTTTTGTCATGTATTGCTTTAGTTTTGTATGTTTTTGCTCAAAAGACGCTTTCAAAAATCACCTCTAATATTTATCGTCTTTGTTTGCTTTGCGCAATTGGCGTCATGAGTTTTGCTGCTCACGATGGTGGCGCTTTGGTACACGGACCTAAGTACTTAGCCGAACATTCTCCGCAATTATTGGTTCCGATTTTAACTAATCATTTACCGAGCAATACTCAAGATGAGTCAGCTATTACTGATAACGAACAAGCTGAACATACGTTTGTTTCGAAGGCGACTTTGGAGCATTTTGATTCTGATGTTGGCAAGTTTATTGATGGGTACTGTTTGCGATGTCATGGTGAAGGTAAACAAGAAGCCAATCTTCGTTTAGATCAAGTTGATCCGTCATTTTTAAAGTTTAATAGCCAGCATGTGTGGCAAAGAGTGTTAGGTGCCTTGGGCTCACATAACATGCCGCCTGAAGACTCAAAACAGCCATCTGATCGTCAACGTATGTTGGCGATTGATTGGATCCATACAGCGTTAGAAGAACATGCACATGCAAGACGCGCTGATATGGCTAACGCGCCACTAAGGCGGTTAAATAAACGTGAATTAAATAATACCTATCAAGATTTATTTAAGGTAGATGCAGACTTTGTGAGTCGTCTACCCAACGACCCAAAATCTGAACATGGGTATGACAATGATGCCGAGTTACTGATGGTGTCTATGTCTGACCTTAAATCCTACCACGGCATAGCTCGCCAAGCGGTAGAACGTTATGTGCAGTTTGGTAAACCGACGGATAAAACCGACAAATACTTTGTTGAAATGGAAGATGTGTATCACTTTGCGCGCAGTGAAGGACATTCTTTAGCCTATAAGCGTGCTGGCCAGCCGCTTTCTAAGCAAAAGATAGAAGCCATTAAAGCAAAACGGCAAACCCAAAAGCCCATCTTTCGGGATCGTCCATATGGTCCTTTGCCTTATGGTGATGTGCCTGCCGGAAAATCTAGCGCTGGGGAAGGGCGAGGCTTTGCCCGATTACACGAACAGTTTATGTTATTGCAAACCTATCAAACAGTAGGTGAAGTAGTGGTTAAGGTGCACGCTGCGGCAAAGACATCTGGAAAAAATGGTGACCACAGCTTACCAAGATTAAGGTTAGAGGCGGGCTGGCAAAATTCTCAAAGTTTACGGGTTAAAAACGTGGGGGAGTACGACATCACGGCGTCGTTGGATGATCCTCAAGTACTCGAATTCAGGTTTAGGTTAGAAGATATTATTGAACCTCATATGGCTAGGGGGGATTGGGATGGCAACAACAGATGGATTTTACTGGTACTTTCGAATGTAGCCCGCCACGAAAATGGAGTCTTTGCAGCCTCGATATACGGCCAATCTGATCTGACATTAGCCTCGGCGCCGAAAGTGAATAAGGTATTAGTGGACCAAACCAAACGGGCTGAAAAACAGCAAATTAAAGGATTGAAAATTTGGCAGGATAGTGGGGTGCCCACTTTGCATTTGGACGCGTTAGAAGCCAAAGTTATTCCAGTGAAAAGTGCTAGCGATACACCTTTCATCATTCAGTATGTGGGCAAAAATGCCGACATGGAGATACAAAAAAGCAGACTTAAAAAAGTGTTGACTGAGTTTCTTCCTAGAGTATTTAGAAAAGAGCAGATAGCTAAATCAGAATACAAGGTGTATTTGGATCTGTTTGTGAATTTACGCAAAAGTGGGTTGCCATTTACAGAAGCGGTGCGTGAAACGCTAGCTGCAGCGCTTATTTCACCCTCATTTTTATATATTGGCTTTAGCCAAAATGAACAAGAGAAAACGCTGGATCCTGTGGCTTATGGCAATCAATATTTAGCCTCTCGACTGTCTTATTATCTTTGGTCTTCTATGCCAGACAAAATTCTGAGGACTCTAGCCGCTGATAATAAGTTATCAGATCCAGCTGTTTTAGCCGAGCAAGTCAAACGTATGTTGGCCGATGACAAGGCTAAACGTTTTACCCAAGTATTCGCAAAGCAATGGTTACAACTGGCTAAGCTTAAGGATATTAGTATTTCAGATAATCACTATCCTGAGTATGGTTTAGAGTTAGGCCAGTTAATGTCTAATGAAAGTGTTTTAACTTTCCAAGATAATTTTCATCAAGATCGAGATGCGCGAGAGTTATATTTTTCAGAATATATGATGATTAATCAACAGTTGGCTAGAATATATCAAGTACCCAATATTGTTAGTGGTGATATCCAACGGGTTTATACTGGTGCGTCTGAAAAGCGTATGGGTTTGTTAACCCAAGCGAGTGTCTTAACTATGAACTCAGATGGCGAAGATTCTCATCCAATTAAACGGGGGGTGTGGATGTTAGAAAGATTGTTAAATGATCCGCCACCGCCACCGCCGCCGTCAGTACCTGAGTTAGACACCAATAATCCAGAGTTAGCAGGGTTGTCGTTAAAACAAAAAATTGAACAACACCGTGAATTGAGCGGCTGTTCTGGTTGCCATGAGAAAATAGATCCTTGGGGGTTATTAATGGAAAACTATGACGCGACAGGTATGTGGCGAACCCAAGTGAATACCTACGAAAAAATTGAGTTAGAAAAAGAACAAAGAAGACAGAAATCTAAACAAAATGAACTTAAACTATTCAATAACAAGTTCGACCTTAAAGTGATAAATACGGTTGCGGTGGATCCAAGTTCGGTATTACCAGATGGTAGCCAAGTCAATTCATTGGCTGATTTTTCGACTTATTTACAGAAAAACCGTGAAACACAGCTGATGAAAGCTATCGTTCATCATATGATGGTTTATGCTTTAGGTAGAGAATTGGATATTTTAGATGAACAAGAGTCTGAGGTTATATATTCTGCATTTAGGGCGTCTGGATATAAATTATCTGAACTGACTAAGGCTATTGTTCAAAGTGATGGTTTTACGAATAGAGCTCAACATATACAAAAAGAGGTGCATTAACATGGCCAAAAATGTAATTAATTTTAATCGGCGTACGTTTTTAAAGTCGGCTACGTCCTCTCTTTTGTTGCCTGCCTTACCCTCGATAGCCACTAGTTCTGCTAATACAGGGGGAAAACCTGGCGCTCAATCAGCAAGTAATAGTTCACCAAAACGATTGTGCTGTTTGTTTTTTGGCATGGGCGTGTCGTTACCGCCAGCCGATCATGTGGCCCACAAAGATTGGCAGTGGTTCCCCCATGAGTACGGAAAAGACTATACCTTCTCGAAATCAAATATTGCTCTAGCACCATTTAAGCAACAACTAAGTTTTTTATCTGGTTTGTCACACCCGCGTATTAGAGATATTTTTGCCCACTCAACCGGTGGTTACTTTTTGAGTGGCGCAGATCCATTGACACCAGCAGGTAACTCTATCTCTGCTGATCAGTTGCATGCAATGTATGCTGGCTCTCAAACTCGTTATCCTTATATTACAATGGGCTCTGAAGGAGGGCTAGGGGACTTCCGTCGACCTAATACCATGTCTTATGCAGGTAGTGGGCAACCGATCCCTTCAATGGGTTCACCTAGAGACGTCTTTAATGAGTTATATGGTGTGCCAAGCGGCGACAAACAATCAATTAAGCAAGCTTTCGGCAGAGATCGCTCTATTTTAGATGCAGTGTTACCTGATCTAAAACAATTGAATTCATCCATATCTACTGATGATAAATCAAGAATGGAACAATATCTCACTGCAGTTCGTTCATTAGAAACAAGATTGGAGCGTGCAGAAGAATGGCTTGATATCCCTAAACCTAAAGTCGATGAAAAGCAGTTTGTGTTAGACATTGATCCAATCCAGGATGGTCCAACACAGTTTATAGACAGTATGTATCAGCTGATCCATACTGCATTTTTAACCGATAGCACACGTACCGTAGCCTACCAAAAAGTTAAGGAATCACCAGGTGGTTTAGCTAATCGTTTTCCAGAAGCCATTGGTTTACCTAATCACCATGACATGTCCCATAGTTTTAATAAAGAAGGCGGCTACGAAAATTGGGGCACCTACGACGCTTATTTGACCGAACGATTTGCTGGATTTTTAAAACAAATGGCTGAAACAGATGACCCATACGCCGAAGGTTCTTTATTAGACAATACCATTGTTTTATACGGCTCAACTACGAGTACAGTACATAACCCAAGAAACTACCCCCTTATCGTAGCTGGAGGCAAAAACTTAGGGTTATCTCACGGGGCTCATCATAACTATGGTGAAGATATTCCGATGACGAATTTGTTATTAACTCTGCTACAGCAATTAGGTACGCCAGTTGACTCGTTTTCAGATAGTACCGGAACCTTGTCCGAAATATTAAGTTAGGCAAGAATGTATGACAATAAACAATTGACAAAGTGAGTCATTCGTAACAGGATCTGTTTACATAAAACTAAAATAATTAACATTTGCTTATGTCTTTTATTGGTTACTTTTCACTGAGACTCACTAGGTTTACCGCGTTAGCTCTTATTCTCTCTACTGTTTTTGGCTGCTTTTCTGTTTTGGCTAAACAGGATGTGAAACACCTCACTTGGGCTCACGTTTACGAAACCTCAGAACCGTTACATAAATGGGCTGTTTGGGCGGCTGAAGAAATTGAAAAACGTACCCAAGGACGCTACACCATAGATGTATTTCCTGTGTCGATAATGGGCAAAGAAGCTGAGCTAAATCAAAGTTTGAGCTTAGGTACGATCGATATTATCTACACAGGCACCAGTTTTGCTGCACAAAACTATCCTCCCATTGCCTTACCTGATTTACCCTATGTATTTAGAGATTACCAGCATTGGCAAAAGTTTAATGACAGTGATTTATTTGCTGAACTTGCCCAAGGGTACAAGCTTGCTTCACGTGGTAACCGCATAGTTGGCAATAATTATTATGGCCAGAGACATGTGACCTCGAACAAACCGATTAAAACACCAGAAGACATGCTCGACCTAAAACTGCGAGTTCCTAATGCATCCATATTTAAAATGTTTCCACTAGCTGTTGGCGCAAACCCTAGCCCTATTGCTTTTTCTGAGGTGTATTTAGCCCTACAACAAGGTGTAGTGGATGCCCAAGAAAATCCTTTGCCAACTATTAAAGCCAAGAAGTTCTACGAAGTGCAAAAATACATTAGTTTGACCGGGCATTTACAAGGCGCGGTGATTTCAGTGGCAAGCGACAGGTTGTGGAATATGTTGTCTGCAGCGGATAAAGATATTTTTAGCCAAGTGTTCAAACAAGCGGCAGCTAAAGTGTCGGCGGATACAAGACAGTCAGAGAAAGATTTGATTTCTTGGTTTGAAGAGCAAGGTGTCACCGTATTAACTCTGGATAGAAATGCGTTTCGCGAAAAAGTGCTACCAACCCATGTAGAAGCCAAACAAAGACTAGGAGCGGATTTGTATGACCGATTACAAAACATCAAATAACCCTGATGAGGCAGATGCCTTAGAGTTTGATATTGATGATAACGAGCCATTTTCTTATGCCGACTTTCGAATTGAAGATTGGGTGGCATTTGTACTGTTTTGGTTATTAGCCATTACCTTGTTTTCGCAGTTTTTAAGTCGTTATGTGTTTTCGTCACCATTGGGGTGGACGGAAGAATTAGCCCGGTATCAATTAGTGACCTTAGGTTTCATTGGTGCGTGTATGGGCGTACGTAAAAACACCCATATATTTGTGAGTTTGTTTCATCGCTGGATGCCTAAAAACTTGTCGACCAATATTTATCGTTTCATAGCCGTTTGTAATCTGGTGTTTTTAAGCTCTTTAGCGTTTTTTGCTTGGCAGATTATCCCTCTTATTGAGATCCACAAAATGGCTTCATTAGATGTATCAGTGAGTGTTTTATATAGCTTAGTGTTTGGCGGATTGGTGTTAATGATATTCCGTGCTATTCAACATCTCATTGGTATGTTCACTTCAAATCCGAATGCTATTGATGATAGCTCTCAAAACTCTTTAGATTAGGTCCAGTCGAATTATGGTTATTGCAATTTTATTAGTGTCATTGTTCGTAATGATTATATTGGGCTTTCCAGTTGCGTTTGCCTTGGCTGGCTCGGCTTTATTGGCGATTCTATATGATGGTCAAGTGCCCGAGTTAATCGTATTACACAGAATGGTAGGGGGCATGGATAGTTTTCCTTTATTGTCTATTCCATTCTTTGTGTTGGCTGGTGGATTAATGAATTCATCAGGTATCACAACGCGTATATTTAATTTTGCTAACGCTTTGGTTGGCTGGATGCGTGGTGGGTTAGGGCATGTGAATATTAGTGCTTCTATTATGTTTGCTGGTATGTCTGGGGCAGCTGTGGCTGATGCTGGAGGCTTAGGTGCCATCGAAGTAAAAGCTATGCGAAATAAAGGTTACGATGCAGGGTTTGCCGTGGGTATCACTGCAGCATCATCTACTATTGGACCGATTATTCCGCCCAGTTTACCTATGATCATATACGGTGTGATGGCTGGTGCCTCAATAGGCCAATTGTTTGCAGCTGGTTTTGTACCTGGATTATTGATGGCCATCGCCTTGATGGTCATGGTGGCTTATTACTCTAAAAAACGTAACTACCCAAAAGACGCAGGTTTTAGCCCAATACGTTTGGGTAATACCTTTAAATCTGCGTTTCTGTCTTTGATGACGCCTGTTATTATTATTGGTGGAATTTTGTTTGGCGTCTTCACTGCGACAGAAGCAGCCATAGCTGCTGCCGCATACTCACTGATCCTAGGCGGGCTCGTATATCGTTCGTTGAGTCTTAAAAAACTGGTAAAGGTGAGTATGGAAACCATAGAAACCACCAGTATTATTTTAATGATTATTGCTGGTGCTGCAATATTCTCTTGGGTGTTAACCAGCCAACATGTGACCGAAGACTTTACTCGCTGGATGTTAACCATAACCGACAACAAAACCTTATTGTTGTTAATGATTACCTTCATTTTGTTTGTGGTGGGTTGCTTTATGGAAACCATAGCTGCCATTACTATTTTAACGCCTGTTCTTTTGCCAATAGCAGTGAGCTTGGGAATTGATCCTGTTCATTTTGGCGTAGTGATGGTGCTTAATTTAATGATAGGTTTATTAACGCCTCCCGTGGGCATGGTGTTATATGTGTTATCTCGCGTAACTAAAGTGCCGTTTGAAGAGTGCGCTAAAGCCACCATTCCTTTCGTTATTCCTTTAGTGATTGTTTTATTATTAGTGACCTTTATTCCACAGTTATCTATGTGGTTACCACAATTGATTTATGGTTAAAATGAGTGCTTTATATTTTGGGCCTGTTGATCTTCACTGTATGATTTTACAGCGAGTTGGGCGATATTTATACAATAAAGCGCGATTGTGGTGTAGTTGTTCTACATGAATGAGTGCTGAAGCAGTAGAAATGCTGCCCAAACGCTGCCCAAAGGGTTCGTCCTAAACACTTTTAACTCTTTGTTGCTAATTTTTGACTTAGCCCGCCGCTTTTGGATAGGTAGCGCCTACAAACCAGCGCCGCGATTAAAAAGTGTTTAGTTAGAACAAAATTTATACAGCAAATATCAACAGGCCCTATGTAGTTGTTTGAATTTGTTACATTTTTAAATATCCGTACATGAGGTAAAGCTTTTTTCCTGAAAAAGATCTGATATGGTATCTTTTGTGTCTAGTTTACGTAGTAGAGTTCATCTTACTAGGTTATGGATTTTGTATCTGACACATGCATAAATTATTTAGCAAAAAAGATAGTATCAAGGACAAAGGGAAATAAAATGAAAACTAATAAAACACTTTTAGCTAGTGCTATTACTATGCTCTTTTCGAGCGTAGCCACTACACAAGTTGCCCTAGCACAAGACGCAGCACAAGAAGAATACGTAGAAAAAATAGCTGTTTTAGGAACACGTGGTACACCCAGAACAGTGACAGACTCGCCAGTCGCTATCGATGTGTTTTCGGCAGAAGAATTTACTGCAAATGGTAATACAGCAGATATTACAGATAACTTAAAAGCTTTAGTTCCATCCTTTACCGCAACTCCTGCTACTGGAGATGGTAGTGCATTTATTCGACCTACTTCTCTTCGAGGTATGGCCCCAGATCAAACCTTAGTGTTAGTAAATGGTAAACGTCGACACCGTTCGGCATTAGTACAATTTTTTGCACCAGCGGCCGGTAATGGTGCCCATGGTGTGGATATTGGTATGATCCCAAGTATTGCTTTAAAAAATGTTGAAGTATTGCGTGACGGCGCTGCAGCACAGTATGGTTCTGATGCCATCGCAGGTGTAATGAACTTCCAATTAAAAGATGACAGCGAAGGGGGCAGTGTTGTTGCTCAATTTGGAGAATTTTATGAAGGTGAACAAAGCTGGATCGTAGGCGCTAATGCTGGTTTTGAACTAGGTGCAAATGGGTTTATTAACTTAAGTCTTGAAACCAATGATAACGAAGCATTATCGCGCGGTGTACAACGTGCAGATGGACAAGCGTTAGTTGACGCGGGTGTTCCAGGTGTTGGTGCTGATTCACCTTTTGGTGACGAGCCATTCGTTCAATCTTGGGGACGTCCTGAGACCAGTGGTACTCGAGCCATGATTAACTCAGGGTACGATTTAGGCAAAGAAGGCGAATTGTATTTACACGGTGGATACGCAAGTACTGACGGCCGTTATCGTTTCTTCTACCGCAACCCTAGTCACAGCACTTTAACGGATGTTACAAGTTTACCGGCTGGTTATACGCCTTATTTAGATGGTGCGCAAAAAGACTCTAGCTTAGTAGCGGGTTGGAAAGGCGAAACAAGCAACGAGCTTAGCTATAACATCAGCATGGGTTTTGGTAAAAATGAACTGGCATATTTTCTAAATAATACGGTTAACCCTAGTTTGACCAATAATGGTGTACTTGGCCAACGTGATTTTGACATGGGTGGTTACGAACAAAAAGAAACTAACGTCAATGCCGATTTTGGTATGCCGCTTTCTAATGATATGTATTTAGGTTTTGGGGCTGAATGGCGTGAAGAAACCTTTAGCACGGTTGCTGGTGAAACTGCTGCGACGACAGGTTCTGGACCTAGCGGTATGACAGCTGTTACCCCTGCAGATGCAGGTGATTTCAGTCGAGACAACATGGCACTATACGCTGACTTAGAATACGATGTATCAGACGACTTGTTATTGCAAGGTGCATTACGTTATGAAGATTTTTCTGATTTTGGTGGCACACTAAACGGTAAAATTGCAGCGCGTTTCAATATTTCAGATGACTTGGTTATTCGTGGCGCCTATTCAACAGGTTTCCATGCGCCAACACCTGGACAAGCTAATGTCAGTACGATTATTACAACGTTTGACGGCAGTACAGGTTTACAAGTTGAAGAAGGGTTATTACCGGCTGATAAACCATTAGCAATTGCTAACGGTGCAAAACCTTTAAAAGAAGAAGAATCAACGAGTTTAAGTTTAGGTTTAACTTACAGTGGATTTAGCAAAGGTAATTTGTCTTTAGATTTCTATCAAACAGCTGTGGATGATCGTATTTATCGTACTGGTGATATTGCGCAACCAAACGGTGGTTCAGTGTCCTTCTTCACCAATGCGTTAGATGTAGAACATCAGGGAATAGATTTAGTTTATACCACCTCTATTGATTGGGATCTTGCAGAGACAAAGTTTGTTTTTGCCTACAACCACAATACCATTGAGGTAGTTGGTCAGTCACAAGTAAATGGTTTAACGCCAGTAAGTGATTCGGCGGTTGAAGACATTGAAAATAACTACCCAGAAAATCGCTTCGTGGCGACAACTGTTACTGATTTTGCAGATGATTATCAGTTTATGTTACGTGCGAACTACTATGGCGAGCATTATGATGAACGTGGCACAATAGGCGCTGCGACTTCTCCCTCTGCTAAGATTGATCCAATATTCTATATTGATATGGAGCTAAACTACTTTGCCACACAAGACCTAACCTTAACGGCTGGTGTATCGAATATATTTGATACTTATGTTGACGAGATTGGCGCTCCTTATGCAAACCGTATGAGTGTTGGCTTACAATACCCTCGTAGAACGCCAGCAAACTACGAAGGCGGTTCTTGGTATTTACGTGCTAAATATCAGTTCTAAATTCATCTAGAAGAATCCCATACCAAAAGGGTAAAGAAGCGATTCTTTGCCCTTTTTTATTCAAAAAGTTATTTCCTTATTTGCTGCACATTTGTGTGTTTTACTTATTTTTGTACCATGGTGAGTAACTCCGTGTGGGGACGCCAGTTATTCAATGTTGTTACTAAATTATTAAATAATGAGGACATAAAATGATTGATTCAATTGGTGCTAATGGAGGAATGCCTCCACCGCCTAGAAGTGGTGGTCAGCGAAGTTTAACAGACGAGCAAACAACTTTAATTGAAGAAACGTTAGCGAACTATAATGCAGATAATCTGACAGAAGCTGATGCAGCGAGCATTGTTGAGGCATTTTCTGAAGCAGGTATTGCGCCAAGTAGTTCATTTGCCGATAAACTCGCAGAAGTAGGATTTGATGCTCGAGAAATAGGTGATTTAGCCAAAGCATCAGGAACTGAAGTGGGACAACGACCGCCGCCTCCACCAGAAGGTGGACAAAATTTAGATCTTACATCGGCAGTGGATTACCTTGAAACACTGTTTGATGAAAAAGATGAATCGCAAAGTGATAATGCTAGTATCACTGCTAAACTGGCTGAAAAATTTGGCTTGGTTGAAGGTGAGTCTTTAGTCAGTATCACTGTGTAAAAATTTGAATAGAGACCTAAATGTCAGATTTTTCGGTCTTTTTAGCGCTGTCCTTTTAAAGCCAGCGCCGTACTTTCTTTTTATATTCGACATATTCTTGGGAAAATATGCGTTCAATCATTATTTCTTCTGGTTTGATTTGAAACGAATTCATATACCAGACAAAAAAACAAAGCAAAAATATGGAAAAGAATGTTTGTACATATAAGACACCTGCCAACAAAATAAATGCCATACCTAAGTACATAGGATTACGGGTGACACGATAGATCCCTTGGCTAACTAATTGCGATGCTTGTTCTGGCTTAGTTGGATTAACCGTTGTTTTAGCTCGTTTAAACTCCAAGACTCCAGCGAAAATTATGATTACGCTCACCACAAAGCTTATCCATGCTGCCCAAGTGGGGAAGGCTGGTAAGTGAATAATTTCTGGCAGGAATGTTGTGGCATAAACCAAAATCAAACAAAATAACAACACAATTACGGGAGGTACTTTTAGTTCTAACTTGTGCACTTTAGCCTCCCATAAATTGTTTGAGTTCTAAGTTCTGGTAACGTCTACGTAGATTTTTAGTTTTTGCCCAGGTTGTAAATATTTCTTTAACTTACTTTGGTTCCATTTTTGTAAGTCTTTAACCTTTACTTTAAATTTACCGGCTATGCGAGCTAAAGAGTCTCCGTTTCTTACCGTATAGGTCAGTGTTCGCATAACGCCGTCTTGGCTTGGTACGTTAGCAGTTGTTTTAGTGGAGGCTTTATTCAACCAAATTACTAGCTCTTTACCTGGTCTTAACGTATCGGTTGGTGCCATGCCATTCCATTTGGCTAAACTTCTTAGATTAACTTTGTATTCACGACTAATATCCCAAAATGTGTCACCGCTTTTCACTTTATGTTTTAGTTGGTAGGCGCCACTTTTTTTAGATTGCACTTTAGCTAGACGTTGCTCTTGAGATAAAGAATAAGAGTCTAACGATTTTAGCGCTACTGGCACTAAAAGGTGATCATTCACACGTATCATGTTGCCTTTTAACTTGTTAACTTTAGTGATGATATCTGTGGTTGTATGATATTTTTTAGCCAATTTTATCAGGCTGTCACCACTTTTTACTTTATGTCTTACCCAATTTAGTCGTTGTTTATTGTCTGTTTTAGCCAGCGCTGCTTCAAAGGTCACTACTTTGTCTATAGGGATTAATAACCTATGTGGGCCATTTGGATCCGTTGCCCATCTATTAAAACCAGGGTTGAGTGCATGTAATTCTTTGACTGTAAGGTTTGCCATATCTGCGGCTAATGCAAGGTCGATTTGTGAACCAATTTGGACCTCTTGGGTTAATGGCACGTTGTCAATAATTGGCCATGCAAAATTGTATTTGTCACTATTGGCGAGTATGTCGGCTAAGGCTAATAATTTAGGTACGTAGGCTTCGGTTTCTCGTGGTAAATCTAAAGACCAAAAGTCCGTTTTTTTACCTAACTTTTTATTCTTTCTGATCGATCTTTGCACTCGGCCTTCACCGCTATTGTATGCGGCTAACGCGTGAAGCCAATCTCCGTCATACATTTTTAATAAATAATTGAGGAAATCAATAGCACCCTGAGTTGAGGCCATTACGTCTCTGCGGCCGTCATACCACCAGGTTTGTTTCATGCCAAAACGAGTGGCCGTTGAAGGTATGAATTGCCACATACCAGCCGCTCTGCCGTGTGAATAAGCAAAGGGATCAAATGCACTTTCAACAATTGGCAACAGAGCCAGTTCTAAAGGCATGTTTTGCTGTTCCAATTTTTCAATGATTAAATACAGGAAAGGTTTGGCCCGTTTAGCCACACGTTGCATATATTCAGGGTGTTTTAGATACCAATTACGTTGAGCCCTAATGCGCTTATTGTCTTGAAATTTAAAACTTAACTGGCTTTGTACACGGGTCCAAAGATCTTTAATTTCTTCTTCTTCGGCGGCTTCAATAATTTGTTCAGGAACAGTGACTGCGACTTCAATAGGCTCTACAGGATGGGATATCGGAAATGTACCTTCGTTTACTGTGTCACAGGTGAGTGCTTGTTCTGCATGATCTTCTGATTCTGAACAGCTTACTGTTGCAGGTGATTCAGCGGTTAACTCATTAGACTCAATCGAATGACTGTCAGTCAGATTTTGGGTGCTTTCGCAGGCTGAAATAAGGCCTGCCAGTAGTAGAATAGCTAGAGAATGAATACGCAACGTTTTACCCTTGAATTTATTATTATATTTAATTTGTAATACGGCACAATTTACCTGAGTAACCCGTGCTTTTATTATTTTTTTGATTATCGCTACATTCTACGGATTAAAAATTATCTTTCCACTTTCTTAGTGCTGTAAACACATCTTGCTCAGAATTTAGTTTTTGATTGGCGTTTTGTTCAACACCTTGAACTACTTCGGTTTGATTACAACGTAAGAATGGATTAACAGCTAACTCATTGGCCAAGCTTGAGGGGAGGGTTGCTTGACCTTGTTGCCTTTGCTTTTCAGCCCACAGCTTATAGGCCGCTAAATCTTTATTGTTTGGTTCAACCGCTTGTGCAAAGGTAATGTTTGCTAATGTATATTCATGGGTACAATATATTTTAGTTTGTGCTGGCAGTTCATTTAATTTGCTTAACGAGTTAAACATTTGTTCAGGTGAGCCTTCAAAAAGTCGCCCGCATCCTACTGAAAATAAGGTGTCTCCACAAAATAAACCAACCTCTGAGTAGTAGGCAATGTGATCTAAGGTATGGCCGGGTACCTCTAAAATAGACAGGTTTAGGTCTAATTGACGAATATTAAGTGATTGTCCTTCAACTAATGTTTGTGTCACTTGCGATATTTTGTGGCTGTTAGGCCCGTAAATTGACAGTTGAGGGTTTATTCTTATTAACGAGTCTAAACCGTCGGTGTGATCCCAGTGATGATGAGTAATTAATACGCCGCAAAGTGTTAGGTTATGAGTATGACAAAACTCGAGTACAGGCCCCGCATCACCTGGGTCGACCACAATACAGAATTCTTGGTTATGAACACACCAAATATAGTTGTCGTTGAACGCTTTAATAGCAAAGACTTGTAAAGACACCTTTGTACTCCTAATTACAGCAGGTTACATGAAATGTTATCAATATTAGATTACCATATCATCTATGAAATCTGCCTTAACTAAAAATTCTTTACCCACACCAGAGTCTTGGCAAGAGTTGCCTCTTGGTGAAGAGGTACGTGCATTAATCGAAAGTGAACTAACAGAAATCAGCCGAAAGTTTTTTGGTTATCATTTGGTACGTTTAGGACATTTGAGTAGCCAGTTAGAGTTAAGCGCTTGCCCGATTAAACACAAGGTGAACCTTTTTTCTAAAATGAAGGAGGGAAGTAACTTAATTGCTAAGTCAACGGCGTTACCTTTAGCAGAAAATAGCGTAGATACCTTTGTATTGGCCAATGAATTAGATTTTACCCACGATCCTCATCAGATATTGCGAGAAGTTGATCGAGCGATTATTCCAAACGGCCATTTAGTGTTAACCGGTTTTAATCCTTTTAGTCTTTGTGGATTGTTTAAATATTTACCTTTTAACCAATCTAACATTCTGCACCAGGCTCGATTTTTTTCATGTAACCGAATTAAAGATTGGTTACAGCTATTGGGCTTTGAAGTCATTGAAACCAAACACCTGTTGTTTAATGAATTATTTTTACAAAGGCGTTTACACGAGACTTCAAAGTGGAACTCCTGGAGTGCTAAAAATCTTGGATATTTATCTAGTATGTACTTAATTGTGGCTAAAAAACGTGAAGTCCCACTGTCTATGATAAAACCTAAGTGGAAACAAACGAAGCGAAAATTCTCTACTGTCGGTGCTAGTGCGCGAACTGGATTTTTACAAAAAGACACTCAAAGCCATAAAAGAACTTAGCCCTTATCCTATTTTTCTATAATTAAATTTTATTAAGTGTCCAATTTGCAAATGCTCATGCGTCTTTATAGTATCGGCAGAACTTAGTCTGCCCGATCAACCTTTTTAAGGAACGAAAAATGAGCAATAAAAAATACATGTGCATATTACGAAGTGAATCTGGTGGTTGCGAAAAACCTTCACCTTCAGATATGGAAGCTATGTATGCAAAGTATCAAGCTTGGCAGGACAAATTCGCCGACAATATCTTAGATATGGGCGGAGCTTTGTCGTCAGAAGGAGCAACTGTTAGAGCTGATGGGGTGAAAGATGGCCCATTTATCGAGCTTAAAGAAGTTGTTGGTGGTTACATGTTGTTAACGGCTTCATCGTTAGATGAAGCAATTACAGTGATTCAAGCTAGTCCTATGGTACAAAACCCCTCCACTAGCTTAGAGTTAAGAGAAATTAATACCCCTTGATCCAACAACCGCAACTAGAGCATATATTTCGCCACGAGTACGGTCCACTCGTGGCGTCTTTAGTACGTAAAACGGGGATTGAGCATATTGAATTGGTTGAGGATGCTATTCAATGGTCCCTTAGTCAGGCTCTTTTACATTGGACTCATAAGGCCCCTAAGCAACCATCAGCATGGTTATATACGGTTGCCTTAAGACATTTATTGTCCCATTTTAGAAATGAATCTAGAAGGCAAACTCTGCTTACAAACTACAATGATTTAGATGATATTTCTCATAACCAACTTGACCATATTTCTTTGTCAGGCGAGTTACAAGATTCTTTGTTACGCATGTTGTTTGTTACATGTCATCCAGACATCCCAGTGGAGTCACAGCTGGTATTTACACTTAAAAGTTTATGTGGGTTTAGCACAGCTGAAATAGCCAATCGGTTGTTTATTTCGTCTGCCAATACACATAAACGTTATACGCGGGCTAAGAATAGTTTACAGCAACATTCTCTAGAGCTAGAAAACCTTAACAATGCAGACATGGTGGTTCGTTTGCCGTCTGTCCAAAAAGTATTGTATTTGCTTTTTACAGAGGGGTATTTTTCATCTCACCCTGATTTTTTGATAAGGCGTGACTTATGCGAAGAAGCTTTACGATTAACAATAATGTTGGCAAAAAGTCATTTAGGTAATACACCAGAAACCAATGCCTTAATAGCATTAATGTTGTTTAATTTAGCCCGGTTTAACGCTCGCGAAGATAGTACTGGGTTTACCTTATTGGCGGAACAAAATAGACATAATTGGGATCATCCTCAAATCGCTCTAGGGTTAACCTATTTAAACAATTCCGCAGTAGGGAAGCAGGTAACTCGTTATCATTTGGAAGCAAGTATTGCTGCCGAACACTGTATGGCTAGTAGTTTTGAGAATACCAAGTGGCAGCGCATAGTGCATAACTATCAGCTATTACTAGCGTTATCACCGTCTCCGTTTTATACCCTTAATCAAGCGGTTGCGATCGCTGAATGGCGATCACCCGAAGAAGGCCTAGCTCTTTTAGACAAAGCCGCTATGCCTGATTGGTTTGTTCATTCTTATGGGTGGTATTTAGTTTTGGCTGATTTACAGTTTCGATGTGGACAGAAAGAAGACGCTATACAAAATGCTAAACAAGCATTGGCAAGCGCCCCAAGTGAACACATTAAAGATATGGCCTTTAAAAGGTTGAGCAAATATACCGAGTTAACATAACCTTAGCCGTTATCGTGTTTTCTCAGTATATTGTTACCTTGGACGGTTGTTTACTTAACCTTCATACCTGGCTGTGCGCCTTCTTCTGGATTGAGTATCCACAAGTCTTCACCACCAGGCCCTGCAGCTAATACCATACCTTCTGACATGCCAAAGCGCATTTTACGTGGAGCTAGGTTAGCCACCATTACCGTTAACTTACCTTCTAAGTCTTCCGGTTGATAAGCCGATTTAATACCGGCAAACACTTGGCGACTTTCACCACCTAGATCTAACTCTAAACGTAATAGTTTATCGGCTTTTTCAACATGTTCAGCTTTGGCTATACGGGCAATACGTAAATCGATTTTGGCAAAATCTTCAAAACTAATAGTTTCGCCAATAGGATCTTTAGCCAAAGGGCTGTTTGGATCAATTTGAGCTGTTTGTTGTTCTGAGTTTGAATCAAGAGCCTCTAGGTTTTCTTTAGAGTCTTCGACCATAGCGTTAACTTTATCCATATCTACTCTTTGCATTAAGGCTTTAAACTTATTGATTGCATGGTCGGTTAATACTGTTTGTGAACTTTCCCAAGTTAACTGATCATTCAAAAATACTTCTGATTGCTGCGTAAGGGTAGGTACAACAGGTTTTAAATAGGTCACTAGGATCCTAAATAGGTTGATACCTAACGAACATACATCATGGGTAAACTCTTGTTTGTTTTCGTCTTTAATCGTAACCCAAGGCGCGTTAGCGTCTATGAATTGATTCGCTTTGTCTGCTAAAGCCATTATCTCGCGAATAGCACGACTAAATTGACGCTTTTCAAAGGCATCAGCAATCGAAGATTCTGCTTGTTGAAATTCAGCAACCAATTCTGGCTCTAGGACATTGTTAGACAACTTACCGTCAAAACGTTTAGTAATAAAGCTGGCACATCGGCTGGCAATATTCACTACCTTACCGACTAAATCAGAGTTAACTTTTTGCGCAAAGTCTTCAAAGTTCAGGTCAATGTCGGTAACCGCATCGCTTGATTTTGATGCAAAGTAATAACGTAAATATTCAGGGTTTAAGTGATCTAAATACGTGCGGCCTTTAATAAAGGTGCCTTTAGATTTAGACATTTTTGCACCGTTTACCGTAACAAAGCCATGTACGTTTACACCGGTTGGTTTTCTGAAACCAGCGCCTTCTAACATGGCTGGCCAAAACAAACAGTGGAAATAAGTAATGTCTTTGCCAATAAAGTGGTAAAGCTCGGCGTCTGAGTCTTTAGCCCAAAACTCATCGAAATCTAAGCCTTCAGTTTTGTCACATAGGTTTTTAAAGCTGGCCATGTAACCCACAGGCGCATCTACCCATACATAAAAGAATTTGCCTGGCGCGTTAGGTATTTCAAAACCGAAATAAGGGGCATCACGGCTAATATCCCACTGCTGCATGCCTTCTTCGAACCATTCTTTAAGTTTGTTGGCAATTTCTGGTTGAATAGCACCACTTTGTAACCAAGTTTCCAACATGTCTTGGAATTGCGGTAAATCGAAGAAATAATGTTCTGAATCACGTAAAACGGGTTCTGCACCAGATACCACTGACTTAGGATTTTTTAATTCGGTTGGGTCGTAGGTTGCACTACATACATCACAGCTATCGCCATTTTGATCTTCTGCACCACATTTAGGGCAAGTACCTTTAACAAAACGGTCTGGTAAAAACATGTTCTTTTCAGGATCATATAATTGGCTAATGGTTCTTTGACTAATAAACCCTGCGTCATTCAAACGGTTGTAAACCAGTTCACACAACTCTTTGTTTTCGTCAGAGTGAGTGATGTGGTAGTTGTCGTAATTGACATTAAAGTCAACCAAATCTTGGTGATGTTCAGCTCTGGTGTCTTCTACCATTTTCTCTGGTGATATACCTAACTGTTGTGCTTTTAACATCACAGGTGTGCCATGGGCATCATCTGCACAAACACTAAAACATTGATGTCCACGCATGCGTTGGAAACGCGTCCAAATATCGGTTTGAATATGCTCTAAAAGATGACCTAAATGGATTGAACCATTGGCGTAGGGTAGGGCACTGGTGACTAAAATCTTGCGTGACTGTGTATTGGCTGGTTGCGACATCGTATTGTTTGATTGACTGGTTATTAAAAAAGGGCGCAAATAGTAGCGAAAAACGGCCTTCATTGCATTACGAAAATAACCTTAAGCCAACAAAAATAGTAGTAAACCCAGTAATTTGTGTGAAACATTACAAATTAAACCGCTAGGACTGACATAACTTGCTTGGTTAAGCTCGACAATTAGTCCCACACACTGCAAAATACGCCTACTTTTTTCGGTGTATCAGCCGAACATACCTAGTAATGAATGAGCAACCACTATGCGCCTATGTGACAAAGACATTTACCAGAATATTCTAGACGGTAATATTAAAATATCTCCCCAGCCTGCCTATGAAGAAATTAGTGGGGTGACAGTTGATATGCGCTTAGGTAACAAGTTTCGAGTTTTTGAAAGTCATAGCGCTCCCTATATTGATTTAAGTGGGCCAAAAGCCGAGGTGCAAGCCGCGCTAAATGACGTCATGAGTGATGAAATTGAAATTGCTGATGATAAAGCCTTTTTTCTTCATCCCGGCGAACTGGCGTTAGCGGTTACTCTAGAGTCAGTGACTTTGCCGGCTAATATTGTAGGCTGGTTAGATGGACGTTCGTCATTAGCTCGTTTAGGCTTAATGGTACATGTGACAGCCCACAGAATTGATCCAGGTTGGTCAGGTAACATTGTCTTAGAATTTTTTAATAGTGGTAAGTTACCTTTGGCTTTACGACCTGGAATGAAAATAGGGGCTTTGAGTTTTGAAGTGTTGTCAGGTCATGCAGATAAACCATACAACGCCCGCATTGACGCTAAATACAAAAACCAAGAAGGCGCAATAGCGAGTCGTATTAGTGCTGACGATAAATCGTCATAGGATTTTTGTTTTTTAAGAGTATGCGCTGGGCTTGTTTATGTGCTGCGCACGCTATGCGCTTTGCTTATCAAGCATGTGCTGGGCACATTATGCGCTTTGCTTATCAAGCATGCGCTTCGCGCACGGGGCATGGCTTCGCCACAAAGATTATTCACTTTGTTCACCGCAATCCATTGCGGGTTTTCAAACCTCATCCATGAGGCTCGACTGACTTTTCTTCAACAGCCAAGAAAAGTAAGCAAAAGATGCCGTGCTCCAGACAAATTCCTATGGCATAAAATTAATGACTTCTGTGTCAGACTGGCAATAAGCCGCTCCCAGCTATAAAAGATTGCCTTGTCCAGATGTCCATATCTGGCCATCTGACAAGCCAATAATTTGATGGGGAATTTATAGTCGCGACAAAATCAAAAGCTTGGCTGCGCCACTAAAACCATTAGCTAGAAGTTAGTAAATAGATTGTCGTAAAAGCAAAATATTAATACTGATGTTTGTCGTTAAGGTATGAATAAACTTTAAAGGAGCAGCAAGGCCTAAGTCGTTGGTGTTGGTTTGTGCAGACAAGGTAGCAAAACATAAAGAAGCAGATACTGCAGCGGCAAGGATTTTTCTATTTAACAGGACGACACCTTTAACAAAATGAACGACAAACGCTTTAAACGATTTGTCGTAGTTTGCTTTAAGGTGTTGGAGAGTTGGGTTTAGTTTGGGTTAGGGATGTATCGTTTCGGTTCTAAACTATCTAGCAGCATATGTACATCGCGCGTAATTCGTTGCAACTCTATAAATTTTTCATCATCTAAAGAAGGGTCGTTAAGCTGGTAAAAGCCTGTCAAAACAATAGATATTTGTTCAAGTTTATCTGCAATAAAATTGAATTGTCCGTTGAAGTAATCCCAAGATAAATTATATTGCCTGATGGTTACAAGTTCATTCAAAATCGCTTCGTAGCATTTAATACTAACAATGGTTACCCTTGTAATAGGCGCTATATTCTTCAACAAAAAGTTGGGATTGTGTCCTTTGTGGGCAGGACTCTCAGTAACATGCACTAGCAATAATTGTTCAATTGATACCAATTGGCTACCAAAAACGGTAATTTGTTTTGTATGGTAAAGCTGCTGCACTGAATTAATTAGTAAATCCCAATTTGCATTAATGCGATTTACTAAACTTAATTGTTTTTCTTGGTACAAATTATCTCTATGAAGTTCTTTGGTTTCTCTAAACTCTGTCGTGGCGGCTGATAACTCTTTTTGTTGAATATGTATTGACCAAACTAAAAGACAAACGGTAGTAAAAGTTAAAATAGGATTAAGCAAGCCACCAATGAAATCGCCAATGGTGCCTAAATCAGCTTTGGTGTATTGGTTAGTCGTGGCAGATAAATCTCCTGGGGCCGACATGTGGCTCATGATTAATACAAACAAACCCATAATCACAATAAGAAATAAAACAGCGTAAAAAAGTACTTTTCCTGCTGTGATGGTATTTTTTGATTGCACTTCCATTTTTACTACCTGTAATCCCTGTTTAAATCTTTTCAGATTCGTTTAAATACTTTTTAGTTGAGCCAATGTATCAGATAACCATAAAAATTCTATAGCGGACGATACAGCAGACTAACAACCATACTAACAAGACATCCTTGATAATTTTTTGATTTTTGCTCCTAGCTTGCATCTTGTGGTGTTTTTTTTAAGTGTGTTTCTACTTACTTTTACTACTTTCTTCTGCTCCATTCTGATTCACTCTGCTCCACCTTGCTTACTCTGCGCAAGCAGCTACATCAGACTTTCGGTTGACATTGCGTTGTTCTTTTTGAAGAATGGAAGTATGAATTTAAATCTTACCCACAATATTTCTCGAATTATCATCATTCCATAGGAATGGTGGGAGTTTTGATGCGTCTGTAATTTATCAAACCCACCCCATAAAGGTGGGTTTCTTGTTTCTACCTTATGGGAATAATTCTTTTTAAGGAGGCAGTATGAATAAAATAGCCGTTTTTGGAAAACCGGGAAGCGGAAAGTCTACGTTAAGCAAAGCGTTAGCGACTGCAACAGGTATAAAACTGCACCAACTAGATTCGATCGTGTACAAAAAGAATGGGGAGCTGGTCGATCGTAGTTCATTCGATGAAGCACATATGGAAATCTTATCGTCTGAAAGTTGGGTTATTGATGGATTTGGACCAATAAGTTCATTTAACCAACGTCTGGAAGCAGCTGATACATTGGTTTACGTTGATCTGCCATACATAACAAGCTACTGGTTTGTGACTAAGAGACTACTTAAAGGACTTTTTGTCAAACCTGAGGGGTGGCCTGATGGCAGCTCAGTTTTAAAAGGTACTCTTGAGAGTTATAAGGTTCTGAGGCTGTGTCCAAAATTTTGGAATGATGATTTTGTCGGCAGATTAGAAGCGATGTCAGCTGAAAAATCATTATATATAGTTAAGTCGGTTGCAGAGCTAAATAGCTTTGCACATCGAAATATAAAATAAATGCATATATCAAGGCCTTGAAAATACTATGGGAGTGGTAAACCGCCGGTCTTCAAAATTTTTACATAGACAGCCTTTGTGAACCTAATATTTATCGGCGAAATTTCTAAAGTTTTACTTCGTTGATCGTGCCTGCCAACATATCTGGCAACAATAAACGTTTGTTGTCTTCGTCCAAATAAAAATCTGCAGCAGAACGAAGGCCTTCGATTAATACTGTTGATTTCAAGGTTTTGCCGTTTATTTTCCAAGCTTTGGCTTGTGTCCAACTAGACAAATAATAGTGGCCGTCATTGCCTTGTTCTATGGCATCCGCGCCTCTGAATAGCTTGCTTAGTAATGTTAATTTTTTATCTTTTACCGTGAATAAGTTTCCGGTAAAAAAGTCGCTTATTAGTAATTCGCCATTATTTGCCACCCCCACACCATTTGGGTTTAACATGTCTCGGCTAGGGCCAATATGTTCACTGACTTTGCCAGATAAGCTGATGTAATAAACTCGGCCTTTAGCTGGTACTTGTTTGGCTTTTTCACTGCCTAAGGGCCATAAGTTACCTGATTCATCTCGCATATAAGTTACTGCGCCCATTTCGGTGACGTACAATCCTGTACCATCTGGACTTGCTACAATGTCATTCAAATAAAGGGTTTTATGGGGGAAGTCTTTGGATGCAGCAAATACCACTGCATTACCTTGCTGGTCTATCTTCCATATCTTGGTTAAGTCGGTGACATATAAATGATTGCCAATAAAAGTAAGACCTTTAGGCTCGTCAAATCCGGTCGCAAATGTAGAAATCTTTCCATGAACGTCTAGCCTTACAATAACCCCATCTTTAGGCTGCTTTTTATTCATCACACTGACAAAGTAATCGCCATCAAAGGCTTTGATAATACTCTCAGGCCTTTCACCTATGTCTACAGGAAAAGTAATCTGCCCATGAGACAGTCCAGAAATACACAATAGAGTGAAACAGAAAAATAAGCTTTTAGATATTTTGGTTAACACAATGAAGATCCGTTTTTATGTTGGAATACTTAGCTTGCCAAATTATGTGTAAAATTCAACCAAAACTTCTCAGAATAAAGCCCAAGTCTAAACAAAATTGTTTAACAAATGGCCAATTGATTATGCAAATTGGATTATCCATTGCAAAGCAAGTAAAAATAAGTAAACTGCCCAGCTTGAGTCGGTGTGTAGCGCAGCTTGGTAGCGCACTTCGCTGGGGGCGAAGGGGTCGTAGGTTCGAATCCTATCACACCGACCAATTATCTATTTGTTCTTGTTTATCCTGAATATGCAATTCACACCTAAACCCAAATGAACCGAAGACATGGGCGCGAAGCGGT
>NZ_JBPOFP010000074.1:0-23666 GCF_051252315.1 Paraglaciecola sp.
GACCTTGGTTGTTTGGTTTTGTTCGCCCCTTGATGATTGTGTCAGTATTGGGAGATTTTATTTTTCATGTGTATTTTGCCAACTTATCTCATTGGCAGTTTTCATGGCTAATAGCGATAACGTTTATTTTGGATCTACTTTGTCTGTATTTTTTACTAAAAGATCGTCACTTACTTTTAATGGTAAAAGACTGGAAAATTAACCCTAATCCAAAGTGCAAAAAACAATCAGTTAAGTAAACTTTGGAATAATTGGGGTTATTGAATATTATTCGACACTGCTTCTTCATAATAACGTTTGATACTGACTTGGCTGTCGTTAACTAATCGTTGATAACAGACTCCAGCAAAAGCGTAATTGTTATTCGCATAATTTAATACTACATAGGGCGCATCTGGGTTTGATTCGTCGTAATTCCATTCTCCTCCCAGTTTATTGCGAAAAATTTCACCAACGTAGGCACCATAGATATTGCAGATGGTGAAAACCGCGTCAGATTCTAAAGCTTGGCTTTTGTATTTATCTAACCAACACAAAATAATGTCGTCTACTAACTCAATACTTTGTTCTGAACCATCTAATTCAGTGTTGAATTCATCAGCTGTGGTTTTGATTGCATTAGTTGAGCAATCAAGCATTAATTCGGCTAGCTCACTTGAAGTCATACGCATTAGAGGTTCCCTATTATATTTGTTTGTTCTGGTGATATTGTGTAATTAATTAAACCGAATGTCGATCAAAAACTGGTAAACGCCTAAACAGGGATGTTTTTTATTAAAATTCTTTCGATTACTCGTGCAACAGCGACAAAACCAAAGGTAGCAGTCACAGCTACTGCGGCACCAAACCCAGTGTTACAATCTAGCTTAACACTTCCGTCAGTTAGGTTTTTCTGCATACACACACTGCCGTCACTTTGGGGGTAGCGTAATTGCTCAGTTGAATATACACAATCTACTGCAAACCTACGTTTCGGGTTAGTACTAAAATTGTAAAAGCGTCTTAGTTCAGAGCGCAGTTTTGAAGCCAAGGGATCTTGAATCGTTTTAGTTAAATCTGTGACGGCAATTTTTGTAGGATCGATCTGTCCGCCAGCTCCACCAATTGTAATCACAGGGATTTTGTTGCGTTTACAATGTGCCACCATAGCTGCCTTGGCTTTTATGCTATCCGTCGCATCTACAACATAATTAAACTGGGTGTGTAATAACTCTTTGACATTCTCAGGGGTAATAAAGTCTTCTATCGTTTCAACAATACATTCTGGGTTGATTGCTTTAATACGCTGCGCCATTACGTCGACTTTTGCCTGACCCACAGTCGATTCTAGGGCGTGAATTTGTCTATTGGTATTGGTTACACAAAGGTCGTCTAAATCAATCAGGGTAATTTTACCAATTGCTGTTCTAGCTAAACCTTCTGCAACCCATGACCCGACGCCTCCAATGCCGACAATGCACACATGTGATTGTTGTAAAATTGCGGTTTCTTGATGGCCATAAAGACGTTGTGTTCCACCAAATCGTTGTTTCGTGTTTTGCATAAATTAATGGGTATTTATTATATTTTTGAAAATGCAATTATATCAGTGCTCAATCACTAACCCAAACATTCAAATGTTTGATTTAATCGTTAGCTTGATAATCATAGGAAAGTATTAATATATAAGCTTTATCCAGTTACGCTGTTGTATATCTAACCTAGCTTTAATATTATTCTGAGCACAAAACTTTAATCGTGACAAAATCTCGATAAAACATTAAAAATAAGAAGGATAATGGATGAAACCTGTGATTCTAGCTGGTGGAAGTGGTAGTCGATTATGGCCAAAATCAAGAGCTGCATTGCCTAAACAGTTTTTAAGTTTGACCAGCGAACTGACAATGTTGCAAGACACTATAGCTCGATTAAATGGTACTCAAGCAGAAGAACCTATCGTTATTTGTAATGAAGCCCATCGGTTTTTAGTGGCTGAACAGTTACGTCAACAGGACATTACACATGGGGGGATATTATTAGAGCCCATGGGGCGTAATACCGCTCCAGCCATTGCATTAGCCGCTTTACACGCTTCTCTATCTGGTGATGATCCTACCTTACTTATTTTAGCTGCTGATCACTTAATCAGTGATGCCCCTGAATTTCATAAAGCCATTGGCCAAGCCGAAGTGTTAGCTGAGCAAGGTAAGTTAGTGACCTTTGGCATAGTGCCCGATTCTGCTCATACAGGTTATGGATATATAAAACGTGGAGATAAAATCCAAACAGCAGACGTTGGATTTGACGTGGCTAGCTTTGTGGAAAAACCTAATTTAACCACTGCCCAAGAATATGTGGATTCAGGTGAATACTACTGGAATAGCGGCATGTTTATGTTTAAAGCTAGTCGTTACTTGCAAGAGTTAGAAAAACACAATCCAGAAATGTTAGTTATCTGTAAACAAGCTATTGCCTCAGAATCTAAAGATTTAGAGTTTGTGCGAGTTGACGCTGAGACGTTTGTAAAGTGTCCGGATGATTCTATTGACTATGCAGTCATGGAAAAAACTGACGCGGCTTGTGTTGTGCCTCTTGACGCAGGTTGGAGTGACGTAGGCAGTTGGTCTTCATTATGGGAAACTGCAAAACAAAAGGACGAAAACAACAATGTCATTATTGGTGACGCTATTTTAGATGGTGTAAACAATAGTTATATTAATTCTGAGCAACGTTTAATCTCTGTAGTCGGGCTTGATGATGTCGTTGTAGTAGAAACAAAAGATGCTGTTTTAGTGGCTAATAAGAACAAAGTTCAAGACATTAAAAATGTTGTGAACACACTTAAAGCCGAAAAACGTCCAGAATGGGAATTTCATCGCGAAGTCTTTCGCCCTTGGGGCAGTTACGATTCAATCGACAATGGCGAACGCTTTCAAGTTAAACGAATTACTGTGAAACCGGGTGAAAAACTATCGGTACAAATGCATCATCACAGGGCTGAACACTGGATTGTGGTTGCCGGAACGGCCAAAGTGACTAACGGTGACGAGACATTACTACTGTCAGAGAATCAGTCTACTTATATTCCAATTGGTGTCATTCACGCTCTGGAAAACCCAGGTAAAATCCCGCTAGAGCTGATAGAAGTGCAGTCAGGTACCTACTTAGGTGAAGATGACATTGTTAGGTTCTCGGACCGATATGGGCGCGTAGATCCCTAACAATTATCGTACAAAATTAGTTTTAACGGAAACAGAACCAAAACTATGAAAATTACATGTTTTAAAGCCTATGACATTCGAGGCAAGTTAGTTGAACAATTAGATGAACAAGTCGCATACCGTGTTGGTAGAGCATTTTCTGAACACATGAAGGCTAAGACAGTTGTGGTTGGGGGGGATGTTCGACTAACCTCAGAGCCTCTGAAATTGGCCTTGGCGGCAGGTTTAATTGACGGTGGTGCCAAAGTGACTGATTTAGGTATGACAGGCACAGAAGAAATTTATTTTGCCACCAAACATTTAGGTGTAGATGGCGGCATAGAAGTTACCGCCAGTCATAACCCAATTGATTACAACGGTATGAAGTTAGTAAAAACAGATTCTAAACCTGTTAGTGGCGACACTGGACTGTTTGCTATTCGTGATTTAGCTGAAACTTATGATGCAGATCTAGTTAAATCTCGACTTGAACATTATTCAGATTCGTTAGTGACATCTGAGCAATTTATAGAAGGTCAATCTTCTGTTACTCAAACTAAGTTAGCCGGTACTGGTTTATATCAGCAACTAAATAATATGCCTGCCTATGTTGAACATATGTTGTCGTATATTAAAGCCGATAATATTTCACCACTTAAGTTAGTGGTTAATGCTGGTAATGGCGCAGCGGGTAGCGCCCTTGATGCAATTGAATCTGCCATTCAAAGTCAAAATATTCCTATAGAATTTATTAAAATTCATCATACGCCTGATGGTAGTTTTCCAAATGGAATACCTAACCCTCTGTTGCCCGAGAGTCGTGCCGACACCGCTAATGCAGTGAAAGAACACAAAGCTCATATGGGCATTGCATGGGATGGTGACTTTGACCGTTGTTTCTTATTTGATGAGAACGGAGACTTTGTAGAGGGTTATTATATTGTTGGCTTATTAGCTAAAGCCTTTTTGGATAAAGATCCTGGTTCTAAAATTATTTATGATCCTCGAGTTTATTGGAACACCGAAGATATAGTGACCAGTGCTGGTGGAGTGCCGATAAAAAGTAAAACCGGCCATGCATTTATTAAAGAGCGTATGCGAGCTGATGATGCCGTGTACGGTGGCGAAATGAGTGCCCATCACTATTTTCGCGATTTTGCGTACTGTGATTCAGGCATGATCCCTTGGTTGTTAGTGGCAGAGTTACTTTGCACTACAAACAAACCTTTGTCGCAATTGGTTAAAGAACGTATTGCGGCGTTTCCTTCTTCAGGGGAGATCAACAGTACTTTGGCTGATCCCGATGCGTCGATTAAATCGGTATTAGATAAATATGAGTCTGAAGCTACTGTAGTCGATTACACTGATGGTATTGGTCTAGAGTTTGGTACATGGCGTTTTAATTTGCGCAAATCAAACACAGAGCCTGTGGTACGTTTGAACGTTGAATCCAAAGGTGATATCGCTTTGATGGAAGAGAAAACCAAAGAGTTGTTGGCTTTACTAAAATAAACCTCAACACTTGTATTGATATTAAAAATGCCCAGTGAATACTGGGCATTTTTGTAAGCGGTATTCGCTGTGCTCTCAATGGCATATGCTTCGCATACAAAGGCATGCGCTCTGCTTACCGCAATCCATTGCGTTTTTGATACGGCATCCCTGCCGCACCAGTGACTCTTTTTCAACAGCAAAAAAGAGTAACCAGAAAATGCCGTGCTCCAACCTAGTTCTAATGCCTGCGCGACTTGCCAAACAAAGGTCGCAATGATTTGTTCCCTACAAGCATTGCTCAAATAACTTCCATGTTCTTTGTCCTTAGTTTGTCAGCGTTGCTCGGCGAACTTGGATTCGCGGTTAAATCAAAAGAATGTGATTCGCATAAAGACAATTCGCTTTGCTCACAGCCATCCATGGCTTTTGTTCAAACCGCATCCTGCGGCTCGATTTACTTTTTACCAACAGCCACAAAAAGTAAACAAAAAGGGCCGTGCTCCAGCCAATTTTCTAACCCTATTAAAAGCAACCTTCAATGTCAGAGCGGCGAAAGGTAACATCCATGTAAAGCGGTTCGCCTTGCCCAGACGTCCATGTCTGGACATCTGACAAGGCTACTTTGAATAGGTAAAATTGGATTCGCTTAGTAATCAAAATAATCTGCTATGTAGTTCTGTTTCAATTTATTTTTACGAGCTTTGCAAATTAGTGACTATTTGATTATATAAAAAGCCTTGGGAACATAGTAACGTTGGTGTAGTTAAAAATAAGGACATACCATGACAAAAAGTAAAATAGAAATCGGTGCAGTTATCTTATTCATGGCTGGATTTAGTCTATTTTTATTTAACTTTGATTTGATCTTTATTATTAAAATTGATTTAGCTGGAGTTACTGGTTTACTAACTGCAATTATCGCGATTGTTACAGCGAAAATTATAATAAAAAATCATAAACAACAAATCCAGCCTTACTTGACGGTGCTAAAGGAATGGAATGAAAATAGCGTGTCTTTTGGTTACAAAAACAGTGGGCAAGGTACAGCAATAATAAAAGAAGCGTATGTATATATTAATTTTGAACGCCTATATGAACTTTGCCCAAAAACAGTTGTGATAAATTTAAAAAATGAAAAAAATGACAAATTTCAATTAGTCCCCAATGGATATAATGATAGTGATGAAATGGGTTTTTCAGAGTATGTTTTGCATTTAGTTGAGATTATTTGCAATTTACCAGTGGCAAATGTTGGCGTGGACAATCCAGATGTTATTAATGGATTTACTCATACGAGCGCTGTTGGTATCGATAAAGAAATTATTCTGACTAAATTAACATTCTTAGGCGACGAAAATAAAAAGTTAGTACTACAAACATTAAGGCTGTTAATTGAATGCACTGAGATTTATATAAAGTACCAATCACAAGCTAAGGAAGCCTTATACTGCCCGAGTATAAATAAATATGAAAAATTTATAAGTGAGCATTAAAGTTTAAAAGGGTATTGACGTTAACCTATCCCTTATAGTCGGCGAAGCCGGTGCTTTTGAATTTCCCCGACTACAAATTCCCCGGCAAATTAATGGCTTGTCAGATGGCCAGATATGGACATCTGGACAAGGTAATCTTTTATAGCTGGGAGCGGCTTATTGCCGTTCTGACATAGAAGCCAATAATTTGTTGGAATAGGAGTTTGTTTGGAGGTCGGCATTTTCTGGATACTCTTTTTTGCTGTTGAAAAAGAGTATCTGGTGCGGCAGGGATGCCGAACCAAAAACGCAATGGATTGCGGTAAGCGTAGCTTATAATGGTGTAAACTTACCCACTTCTTCCCCTGCTGCTTGTTTATCCGCATGGTAACTCGAACGTACCATAGGACCACATGCCGCGTGGCTAAATCCTAAGTCTTTGGCTATCACTTCCAATTCGTTAAATTCATCTGGGTGAACGTAACGTTTAAGAGGGTAGTGGTGTTTACTGGGTTGCAGGTACTGGCCCAAAGTTAACATTTCTACATTGTGTGCTCTTAGGTCTTTTAATACCTCAGCAATTTCTTGTTTATTTTCACCCATGCCCATCATTAAACCCGATTTTGTCGGAATGTCTGGGTGTTGTTCTTTAAATTTTTTCAATAAATCTAAAGACCATTGATAATTGGCCCCAGGGCGACATTCTCTGTACAAACTAGGTATGGTTTCCAAATTGTGATTGAACACATCAGGTGGGCTTGTTTTTAATATTTCTAAAGCACGATCCATACGGCCTCTGAAATCCGGTACTAACACTTCAATTTTAGTACTTGGGCTGTGCTCTCTAATAGCTGAAATACAATCAACAAAGTGTTGGGCACCTCCGTCTCGTAAGTCGTCACGATCCACTGAAGTGATAACCACATATTTGAGTTTCATCTCTGCTATGGTTTTTCCCAGTTTTTCAGGTTCTTCTGCGCTTGGTGGTAACGGTTTACCATGGGCAACATCACAAAATGGGCAACGTCTGGTACAGATATCCCCTAAAATCATAAAGGTGGCTGTGCCGTGGTTAAAACATTCAGCTAAATTAGGGCAGCTTGCTTCTTCACATACCGAGTGTAATTTATTTTTACGTAAGGTTTTTTTGATATGATCAATTTTTTCGGTACTAGGTGGAAGTTTAATTTTTATCCACGATGGCTTACGCAACATTTCTGCTTTTTCGGTAGGCACGATAGTAATGGGGATGTGTTTTACTTTTTCGTCATCCCGAAGTTTTACTCCAGCTTGAGTACGTGAATTAGTCATTAAAGCCTTCTTTTGTTTCTATCTGAGTAATACCTAATGAGGTACATAAATATTGAGTTATTTTAGCACTTGCTTCTAACAGCGTTTGAGGGCCATCTAATTGTGCGCAATCTACCATTTCTAGCCCAGCATAACCACATGGATTGATACGTTGAAATGGAGTTAAATCCATATTCACGTTAAGAGCTAAACCATGAAAGGAGCAACCTTTACGGATGCGTAAGCCTATAGAGCACACTTTTTTATTGTCTATATATACACCAGGCGCATCGGCTTTGGGGTAAGCGTCTATCTTGTAGTCAGCCAACGTGGTGACTATCGACTGCTCTAAGGCAGTTACTAAATCCCGTACACCTAATTTGTGACGTTTTAAATTGAGTAATACATACATCATCTGTTGACCAGGACCGTGATAGGTCACTTGGCCCCCTCTGTCAACTTGCACTACAGGTATGTCTCCGGGCATTAATAGGTGTTCGGCTTTACCTGCTTGACCTTGAGTAAATACGGGCTCATGTTCCACCAACCAAATTTCATCAGGCGTGTTGATATCTCTGTTATTGGTAAAGTCTTGCATGTTTTGCCATATAGGCAAATAAGGTTGTACACCTAATTGTCTTATAATGAGCGCGGGATTCAAAAATTTTATCCGAATAATAGTTGGCTATAAAGAGTTGTTAAAGTACAACTCTTACAAGGTCAAGTTTTGCTATTTCAACATATAGGGTTTCCATATGTTCTTTGCTGGTCACCTTTACACTCACTGATAAAGAATGATACTTGCCTTTTGAACTAGGCTTTAACTTTGGTGAATAATCACCTGGGGCATGTATTTGAATACATGCCACCACTGCATCAGTTAAACCATCGTCAGCCAAGCCAACAATCTTAAACGTTTGATGACAGGGAAACTCTAATAATTCGTCGAAATGTGTTTTCATATCAAAAATATCTCTGCTAATTACAAATCAAAGCCAAGTTTTAATTTTACATAATCAGTCATACGATCGATTAGGCCACCTTGATTAACTTCTTGTAAAGTAACGAGCGGGTATTCAGCAATATCTTCACCTTCAATTTGTAAATACAGTGTTCCAACGACAGCACCTTTAGCAATTGGCGCTTCAAGGTTTTTATTCAATTTAAAGTTAGCTTCTAAATTTTTGCTTTGACCTCTAGGAATATTGATTGGTGTATCTTGTAAAATACCTAGATCTACTGTGTCTTTGTCACCCATATAAATGCGTTGTGACACAAAACTATCACCTGCTTTATAGGGGGTAATGGTTTCGTAAAAACGGAAACCGTATTTAAGTAACTTTTTGTTTTCTACTTTACGCGCTCTTTCACTATCAGTGCCCATAACAACCGAAATCAAACGCATATTACCTTGCGTTGCAGAGGTAATTAAACTGTAACCTGCATCAGAAGTATGCCCAGTTTTAATACCATCCACGTTAAGGCTTTTATCCCATAACAAACCATTACGGTTGTATTGTTTAATATTATTAAAGGTGAACTCTTTTTCTGCATAAATAGCATATTCTTCGGGTACATGATTAATAAGGGCTTTTGCCAAAATAGCCATGTCTCTTGCTGTTGTGTAATGATCACCATCGTGCAAACCGTGGCTATTTACAAAATGGGTAGAGGTCATGCCTAGTTTTTCAGCGTGCATATTCATCATGCTGGCAAATGCATCTTCGCTTCCGGCAATATGTTCTGCCATAGCCACACAGGCATCGTTACCAGATTGAATGATTATTCCGCGGTTAAGATCGGCTACTGATACTTTTTTACCCACTTCGATAAACATTTTAGAGGAGTCAGGAAAGTTTTTGCTCCAAGCATTTTCTGAAATGGTGACCAAATCGGTTTCTTTGATATTGCCGGCAGCAATTTCTTGACCAATCACGTAGCTCGTCATCATCTTGGTTAAACTAGCAGGTGGAATTTGAATGTCGGCGTTTTGTTCGGCGATAACATTACCGGTTTGATGATCTAAAAGAATAAAACCTTTCGCTGCGACACTAGGTGCAGGTGGAATTACGACAGCTGCAGAAGCGGAAAATACGAAGACACTCAGTGTCAGACCAGTTAATAATGTATTGAAATATTTTTTTGGGTTAAACATTAAACTACCGTTTTGATTGTTTCTTAGAATTTATGAATGAGTCAGCAACTACGCGTTGCAAAATTAGCGGGCAATATAGCACTTTGAGCAATAAATTACTGCCTTCAAAATAAAAAATAGCGTCGTTTTATGACTTATTTTTTATAAAGCTGCTTAGCTACGACCGCTGAACTTGCTAAAAGTTTACTTAACAAACACAGTGTAAGCATTAGGGTAGTCTGACGTTTTTAGTTTTTTAAGTAACAATTGATGATTGGTATCCGTTTTTAGTGGGCCCAACTGCAATTTATATATTCCCTTAATATTAACTACTCGGTAGGGGATATGGTATTTCGCAGTGGCTTTTTGTCCAAGTGTATGAATACGTTGTTTGTTTTTTGAAGCGAGTAATTGAATAAATTTACCGGCATTGCTTTTTGTTGCTTTTGTTTGGCTAACAGTACTTGTATTTCCTTCGGTTACGTTTCCATTTGAGTCAACATGAATGACGTCTAATTTAACGTTCCCCACACCTGTTTTTAATAAGTCTAATTTTAAGGCTGCGGCATAAGACAAATCCACAATACGGTTAATATGAAATGGTCCTCGATCATTTATTCTCACAATCACTTGTTTACCATTATCTAGATTAGTGACACGAGCAAAGGAAGGGAGTGGCAAGGTTTTATGGGCGGCAGACATTTGATACATGTCATAAATTTCGCCATTGGAGGTCTTATGCCCATGAAATTTTTGTCCATACCAACTGGCTTCGCCTGTATCACTAAAACCTAACCCAGAAGACATTGGGCGGTAATGTACGCCTCGTATTGTGTATGGCCTTAAATTGGCTGGTGCATAGGGTTCATACTTAGGAATGGCATCTTGGGTGCTTACATGTTTAGGTACAATTTTAGGAGCGGAATCCTGATTTTGATAGTAACGCCCGATAGGTGCGCAAGCGCTAATAGCAATACACAAGATGAGCCATACTAACTTGTCATTTAGTCGCGACATTTTCTTAGTTGTCTTTTTTATGCATAGCCAGTTTTAATTGTTGGCTAAACTGGAAAACCGCCATAGCGTAAAGAGGACTGTGGTTGTATCGAGTAATGGCATAAAAGTTAGGTAATCCAACCCAGTACTCTTTGTTTGAGGGCTGCTTAAATTCTAATAACTTCACTTTTTGGTTTTCAGTAAGTTTTACCTGCTCAACAGAAACACCGTTTGATTCAAGCTGTTGCCAAGTATGTTTCGGTTTGAGTGATTTATTGATGAAAGCTGGGTATTGCGTCCCTGAAACTTCGGCTTTAAACGCTACGTCTTGGCCTTTTTTCCAACCATTTTTCTTGAAGTAATTGGCTACACTGCCAATCGCATCGACTGGATTGTTAAGTAAATCTCTCACGCCGTCTCCATCAAAATCAACTGCATAGTGTCTATAGCTAGAAGATATAAATTGCCCAAGTCCCATTGCGCCTGCGTATGAGCCTTTTATTTGGGTTATTTCAAAGTTCTCTTCTTTTGCTAGCAAAAACAGTTGCTCCAATTCACTTCTAAAGAACTTCGATCTGGGCGGGTAATGGAAACCCAATGTTTTTAATGCATCCAATACAGAATACTTACCGGTATAACTGCCATAGAATGTTTCAATACCAATAATGGCCACTATAATTTGAGCGGGAACACCTGTCTTTTCTTCTGCTTTTAGCAGAGATTGTTTATGTTTTTCCCAAAATATTAACCCTTTGTTTAAACGTTTTTCAGTTAAAAATAATGGGTAATACTGATGCCAAGGTTTTGCTTCCCAAGGTTTTGCGATGGATTCTAATACTTTTGGATTAGTAGTGGCTTTCGCTAATGTGCCTTGTATAAAACTACGGTCAAACTTATGTTTGTTTACCATAGTGTCAATAAACTTTTTTTCTAACTCTAATGGTGAGGCTGACAAGGCAGAGACTGAAAACGACATCCACATTAAAACAACTAATTTCAAAAACTTCATACTTTCCCTTTTACAATGACAGCGGGTGAAAAACTACACATG
Source organism: Paraglaciecola sp. (assembly GCF_051252315.1). Lineage (GTDB taxonomy): Bacteria > Pseudomonadota > Gammaproteobacteria > Enterobacterales > Alteromonadaceae > Paraglaciecola. The sequence continues at coordinate 11,617 of NZ_JBPOFP010000074.1, forward strand.
GCTATACTCTAGACATGATGCGTTTTTGCGTGCTAATAGCCATTAAAATACCAAATCCAGCAAGTAAAGTAACCATGGATGTACCGCCATAACTCACTAGCGGTAAAGGCACACCAACAACGGGCAAAATACCCGATACCATACCCATATTAACAAATACGTATACGAAAAATGTTAAGGTGATACTGCCACCTAAAATTTTGCTGAAGGCATCTTGTGCTCGAATGGATATCAACATGCCTCGAATAACAATAAATGCGTAAATTGCCAATAAACCTACAACCCCCCAAAAGCCAAACTCTTCACTAAATACGGCAAAAATAAAGTCTGTGTGACGTTCTGGCAAAAACTCTAATTGTGATTGCGTGCCTTGCAACCAGCCTTTTCCTTGGGTGCCACCAGAGCCGATAGCAATTTGTGATTGAATAATATGGTAGCCCGAGCCTAATGGGTCTGTTTCTGGATTTAGGAAAGTCAGAACTCGCTGTTTTTGATAATCCTTCATTAAGAAGAACCACATAATAGGAGTAAAGGCCGAAGCGGCGACCGCTATAAACGAAATAAATCGCCAACTCATACCAGCCAAAAACAAGGCGAATACGCCAGAGCTCGCAATAAGTAAAGATGTACCTAGATCGGGTTGTTTAGCAATCAACAAAGTGGGGAGGGCAACTAACCCAAAACCCGCCAATATATGTCTAAGTTTAGGAGGTAAGTTAAATCGACTAATGTACCAGGCTACCATCATAGGCACGGCTAATTTCATGATTTCAGAAGGTTGAAAACGAGTGATGCCTAAATCTAACCAGCGCTGTGCTCCTTTACTTGAAACACCTATGACTAATACAGCAACTAACAAACCTACGCCAATTATATAAAAATAGATGCTTACCTTTTGGTAAGTAATAGTAGGGATTTGAGCTACAACTATCATCACACCTAAGGCAACACTTAACCTAACTAACTGCCTTTGAATCAGATGTAAATCCTGTCCGCCTGCTGAATAGATTGTCAATAAACCCACAGCCATCAAAATAACCAAACCTAAAAGTAATGGGCCATCACAATGAATTTTATTTAGAAATGAGCGGTTGTAGGGCTCTAATTTAGTTCTCAGCACGGCCTATTGCTCCTCTTCCTTGGTGTAAATCGGCATACCATCTGGGCCAAGCGATTCGATAACTTGGTGCTCAGGGAAGGTTTGATCTTTAAAGAAGTTGTCCATAATTTTTCTAGCGATAGGGGCTGCTTGGGCACCACCGTGCCCCGCATTTTCTAATACGATTGTGATGGCAATTTGTGGTTTGTCATAAGGGGCATAACCCACGTACATGGCATTATCATGATTTTCTTTAGACAATTTAGAGGCGTCATATTTTTCATCTTGCGCTATGGTCACTAACTGTGCTGTACCTGTTTTTCCGGCCGAAATATAATGTGCACCAACAAACGCTTTGCGAGCCGAGCCCTTACGGTTTACTGTGCCGTACATTGCATCTAGAACAACATCCCAATTATGTTCGTTATGAATTTCTAATGGCCTTCGTTCTTTGATTGATTCTGTCACCGTTTGGTTGTCGACCATTTTACCGCGTATTACTTGAGGAATAATACGTTTACCTTTGTTAATTAGCGTGCCTAGTGCCTGCACCTGTTGTACTGGTGTGACTGTCCAATAACTTTGGCCTATACCCAAGTTTATCGTATCTCCATGATACCAAGCACGATTAAATTTGGCCCTTACTAACCCTCGGCTTGGCATAAAACCGTCAGCTTCTTCATGCAAATCTATCCCTGTATAATCACCAAAACCAAATTGGTACATACCGTCACTGATTTTATCTATGCCGAGTTTATAGGCCATGTCGTAGAAGAATATATCGCAAGATACTTCGATAGATTTAGTGACATCAACCCAGCCGTGCCCCCATAAATTATGGTCTCGCCAAATTCTTTTTACGTTCTTAAGTTTATATTTACCATTATCATACAATCGGCTTTCTGGAGTAATGACGCCTTCTTCTAAACCGACTAGGGCTAACAGAGGTTTAACTGTAGATGCAGGTGGATACTGACCCTGTGTAGCGCGGTTAAATAAAGGACGTGAAGAGGTGAGTAGCTTTTTATAATTCTTACTGCTGATCCCATGCACAAATAAGTTTGGATCATAACTAGGACTACTATAAAGCGCTAAAATCCCACCATCTTTAGGATCCATGGCGACCACAGTGCCCCGTTGACCAGCAAATTGTTTTTCGGCTTCTAGTTGAAGTTCAACATCGATATTTAATACAATATCTTGGCCAGGTGTTGGCGGACTAAAGTTCAAAACGCGGATAATACGGCCTTTGTTATTGACCTCTACTTCTTGGTAACCAACGTCTCCATGTAACAACTCTTCATGATATTTTTCGATACCACGTTTGCCTATGTCATAGGTGGCAGCGTAATTTGCTTCGAATCCGGCTTCGGTTAACTTTTGTAAATCTTTTTTATCTATTTTGGCAACATAACCTAATACATGAGTTAACGCGCTTTTGAACGGGTAATATCTGCCTAACCTTGCTTCAACTGATACCCCTGGGAATTTATGTTGGCTGGCTGAAAAAATGGCCACTTGTTCTTGGTTTAATCGGTTTAGCAGAGTTACTGGTTTAAATCGACGAATACGTTTTCTGTCTTTATGAAAGTCTTCAATATCGTCATCGTCAATTGATAATAATTGTTGTAAACCAATCAAGGTTTGATCCAAGTCGTCAGACTCTTCTGGGATAACTTGTAGGCTAAATACGGGTCTGTTTTCTGCCAGTATTATGCCGTTTCTATCGTATATTAATCCTCGATTAGGGGCGACGGGCAGTATTTTAATCCGGTTGCCATTAGAACGAGTTTGGTAGTCGTCAAATTTGGTGATTTGTAAGTAGTATAAATTGCTCAGTACCATACCAATCATAGTGAATACCACTAATAAACCAATTACGGCTCGCCTAGCAAAAAGGTTGGCTTCAGCTGTATGGTCTTTGATGGTATTTCGATGGGCGGGCAAGACTATTCTCTGTGGTAAGGGTGATTATTATTAATTGACCAAGCTCGATATAAACTTTCTGCCACTATCACACGAACTAGTGGGTGAGGTAAAGTCAGACTAGACAAAGACCACTTTTGTTCAGATCTTTTTATACATTCTGGTGCTAAACCTTCAGGCCCACCAATTAACAAACTGACATCTCGCCCATCCATTTGCCAATTTTCCATGGTTTTGGCCAATTTAGGTGTATCCCATGGCGCTCCTGTGACTTCTAACGTCACAATACGATTTCCTTTGGGAATGGCGGCAAGAGTTAGTTCGCCTTCTTTTTGAAGAATACGTTTAATATCCGCGTTTTTACCACGTTTTCCTGCAGGGATTTCTGTTATATATAACGGCATGTCGTGTGGGAATCGTCGACAATATTCGCTAAAGCCTTGCTCTACCCAAGCAGGCATTTTTATACCAACGGCGATGAGTTGAATTTTCAATTGCGTAGGCTACTTAATGAGTTATGCCCAAAGTTTTTCTAGTTGATAGAAATCTCTAGCTTCGTCTTGCATAACATGAACAACCACGTTACCCATATCCACTAACACCCAATCTCCAGTTTCTTTTCCTTCAATACTTAAAGGTGCTGCATCTGCTTTTTTAGCTTCTACCACTAGGTTTTCAGCGATTGAAATAACATGTCTTTTAGAGTTGCCTGAACAAATTATCATAGTATCTGTCACGGTGGATTTACCAGACACATCTAATTTAATGGTATCTCGACCTTTTAGGTCATCTAATTTTTCTAGTACGAAAGCTTCTAACTCTTGCTGGTCCAAAGATTTTCCTTATGGATTAAAAATAAATTACTGATTAATACACCTAGTTTAGCAGAGATTAGCCTCGGGCTGATAGAGCTTATGCTGACGAATATAGGCTAAAACACTATCTGGAATAAATTCACTGGTATTTTGGTCTTGATTCAATCGTATTCTAAGTGCTGTTGACGATATATTTACAGCTTGGGTATCCGCTAAGTAGATGCGGCCGGCTAGGCTGGTATGCAGGTCCCTTGGATCATCAGTTTGTGTTTTGGCCAGTAAATCAACTACGTGTGTCGGGAGTTCTGGTACTTCACCGTGTCTAAAACAAACCACAAAATGACATAGGGTTAATAATTTTTGCCATTGATACCAAGAAGTCAGCGTTAACAATGAATCCGTGCCAATAAAAAAACATAAAGGTGTTTTTGGATGTTCGGTTCGCAGAGATTGCATTGAATCTACGCTGTAGGTAGGAGTGCCACGGTCAATATCTCTGGACTCAGGATAAAGTAACGGGTGTTGATCACATACGAGTTTGATCATATTTAATCTATGTTGACTTGATACCGAAGCTGAGCCTTTATGCGTTGGCGTGAAACATGGCATCATGGCTACTTTTGTGATGTTTATCTTTTGAGATGCATCAATTATTGGTTGGATATGACCGTAATGAATGGGGTCAAAGGTTCCACCAAAAATTCCTAGAGGAGCGTTTAAATTCACTAATGGCACCTTAATTTAAACCGCATAGTCCAAGGGGAGTTTATCTAGAGGGTAGGGCATAAATAATAAACAGAGGTGACATAATTCAACATAAGGTCGAAGAATTTGAGATTGTTTTATGGCACAGTCAAACTCGCTGAGTTTGGTTTGTATTATTTGCAGGTTTTCTAGTGATAAACGCTGCAAGGCAGATTGGTATAAACTTTGGCGGTTTTTCCAAATACGGTGTTGATTCCAATTAATATTTTTCCCTTGTTGTTTATCAAACAAAAGGCCATTTAGGGTTTGCCACTCTCTCGTTAACGCCCACAGAATAATATTGGGCTCTATACCTTCACTTTCTAGGCGATATAACATTTTGACCGTTTTTTGTCCGTCACCAGACAGAATGACATCAATTAAGTGAAATACGGTAAACCTAGATTGGTCAACAACGGCTTGCTCCACTTGTTCTAAAGTAGGATCTCCATTCGGATAAAGCAGCATGAGCTTTTGAATTTCTTGTTTTGCAGCCAGTAAATTACCTTCACAATAATCAACTAATAATTGACAAATTTGTGGCGAGGTTTGCATACCAAGCAATTGCATTTGTTGATTCAACCATTGATGTAAGGCATTACCTTCTAATGGATAACAAGGCACGTAGATGGCATTTTTATCTACGGCTTTAAACCATTTAGTATTTTGCACATCTTTGCCAATCTTGCCGCCATGTATGACTAATAAAACATCTGGGTTAACTTGTTGAGCTATGGCACTGAGTACTTTGCTGCCTTCAGCGCCGGGTTTACCGGTTGGTAGTTCTAATTCAATAATTTGTCTATTAGAAAACAATGATAACGTTTGGGTGGCTTCAATCAGGCTATCCCAACTAAATTGGTTGTCTACAACCAAAGACTGACGTTCATCAAACCCTTGTTGGAGTGCAGTTTTACGGATACGTTCTAAACATTCTAGTTTTTGTTGTGGTTCGTCACCAAAAATCAAATAAAAAGGTTTGAGAGGAGAGTCATCTTGTAAACTAAAACGGTTAGGATAAACCTGCATTATTGACCTTTAGTGAGTTGCCAATTCGAGTAAGAGTTAGCTAATTGGCGAATTATCCTATTAGCCGCTTGTTGACGCATTTCACTCAATACCAAATCTCGCTCTCTAGACTTTGCCAATACAGCATCGGGATCATCTTGATATTCTCGAGTTATATCAAATTCCATGGGCAAAGCATCTTGACCTGCAAACTGAATATAGTAATTAATGGTATAGACCAATTCATATTCAGCTACTTGGCCTGTTGAAAACAAAGATAGTAATCGTCTATCCAATTTTTCAGATTGAATAAATACTTGTGCATCTAAAGCCTGTTGATGATGACTGTCGGAAAGAACCTGTATTTTATAGCCTTTTAATTGTTTGATTAAAGTGCGCTGCAATGGTGCGTTTTTCATTGCAGAGCTGACTTGAAGCACTTGTAAACCCTGAGGCAAACTGTAATCGCCCCGTAGTTTAAATCCACAACTTGTTATCGATAGTACGATAACAAGTATGCTGATTTTTCCAATTAAGGTTTTTAGCACCTTAGTTAGCCACAATATTTAGCAAACGGCCTGGTACATAAATAACCTTACGGATTGTTTTGCCATCAGTGTGCTGCTGAACATTATTTTCACTTAAGCCAAGAGCTTCAACTTGCTCTTTAGAAGCGTCTGCAGCAACAGTGATTTTAGCTCTAACTTTACCATTAACTTGCACTATGATGAGTTTTTCGTCTTCGACCATAGCGTCTGCTTCGGCAACAGGCCAAGGTGCTGTTTCTACTTCACTAGCATGACCTAAATCTTTCCACATGACGTGACAGATATGCGGCGCAATAGGGGTTAACAACAATACTATGGTGTTAATTCCTTCACGCAATACGGCTAAGTCTTGAGCATCTTTTTGAGGTGCTTTTTGTAAATGATTAAGTAATTCCATAGTGGCAGCAATCGCAGTATTGAAAGTTTGCCTACGGCCAATATCATCACTCACTTTTTCAATGGTTTTGTGGATCACTCTACGTAATGATTTTTGTGAACCAGATAGACTACCTTTGTCTAGTTCAGCTATATCACCCGCTTCAATATGTTCTTGTACTAAAGTCCATAAACGTTTTACAAACCTATGAGCGCCTTCCACACCAGAGTCAATCCATTCTAGTGTTTGTTCTGGTGGAGCAGCAAACATAGTAAACACACGTATGGTATCAGCGCCGTAGACGTCGATTACTTTTTGAGGATCGATACCATTATTCTTCGATTTAGACATTTTAGTCATACCACCATGTATGACTTCTTCACCATCCGCTGCTAACACCGATTTTAAGATACGGCCTTTATCATCTTTTTCACTTTCAACTTCAGACGGTGAGTACCAAGTTTGTTTACCTGATTTATCTTCACGATAGAAAGAATCCGCTAAAACCATACCTTGGCACAAAAGGCGTTTGTATGGCTCATCTGATTTCACTAAACCTTCGTCTCGCAAAAGTTTATGAAAGAAACGAGAGTATAAAAGATGCAGAATCGCATGCTCAATTCCACCGACATATTGATCTACAGGTAACCAGTAGTTGGCTTGTTCAGGATCTAACATGGCTTGGTCATTTTGTGCGCTACAGTAACGAGCGTAATACCAAGAAGATTCCATAAAGGTATCAAATGTGTCAGTTTCTCTTAATGCAGCTTGACCATTAAATTCGGTTTTTGCCCATTCTGGGTCAGCTTTTATGGGAGAGATAACCCCGTTCATTTGTACGTCTTCTGGTAATTCAACGGGAAGTTGGTCACTAGGGACCGGCACAGATTCTCCATTTTCTAAATTCATCATGGGAATAGGTGTTCCCCAATAACGTTGGCGTGATACCCCCCAATCTCTCAGGCGATAATTTACTTTTTTCTGGCCTTTACCTAAACTGGAAAGCTTTTCTGCAATTGCATCAAAAGCTTCAAAAAATGTTAAACCGTTGTATTCACCAGAGTTAACTAACCGACCTTTTTCAGTAAAAGCGGCCTGAGTGATATCGACCTCGTCAGCTGCTTCCGTTGACTCTACAACTTGTTTGATATCTAGGCCGTATTTAGTGGCAAATTCCCAATCTCGTTGATCATGACCAGGCACAGACATAACTGCTCCGGATCCATAACCCATCAATACAAAGTTAGCGACCCAAACGGGTACTTTATCACCCGTTAACGGATGAATGGCATAATACCCAGTGGCACAGCCTTTCTTTTCCATAGTCGCTAATTCGGCTTCAGCGACTTTAGTGTTTTTGCATTCTTCGACAAAATCCGCAAGTTCGGCGTTGGATTTGGCTGCTTCTAAAGCAATTGGATGTTGTGCTGCTACTGCCACATAAGTCACACCTAATAGGGTGTCTGGTCTTGTGGTGTAAACATCAAAATCTTGCTGACCAGCAACTGATTGTTCAAGTTCAAAAGTGATTTCTACACCTTCTGAGCGACCAATCCAATTTTTTTGCATGGCTCGAACTTGTTCAGGCCATTCTTCTAATTGTTCTAAATCAGAAACTAATTCTTCAGCGTAATCGGTAATTTTGATAAACCACTGTGGAATCTCTTTTTGTTCAACGAGTGCCCCTGAGCGCCATCCTCGCCCATCAATCACCTGCTCATTGGCTAATACTGTGTGATCCACAGGATCCCAGTTAACCGTTGCATTTTTCTTATACACTAGGCCTTTTTCGTAAAGACGTGTAAAGAACCACTGTTCCCAACGGTAATATTCTTTTTTACAAGTGGCGACTTCACGATCCCAGTCATAACCAAAACCTAATGACTTCAATTGGTTTTTCATGTAATCGATATTGGAATAAGTCCATTTAGCTGGCGCGGTATTATTGTTGATTGCCGCATTTTCTGCCGGTAATCCAAATGCATCCCAACCCATTGGTTGTAATACATTTTTGCCTAACATACGTTGATAACGACTGATCACATCACCTATGGTGTAGTTGCGAACATGCCCCATATGTAGTCGCCCACTTGGGTAAGGAAACATAGACAAACAGTAAAACTTTTCTTTGTCTGCTTGCTCAGTTGCTTTAAATGTTTCTTGAGTTTCCCAATGAGCTTGAACCTCTTTTTCGATTTGTTGAGGTTGGTATTGTTTTTCGGCCATTAAAAAAGGTTTCCGTGACGTGGTCAGTTAGGTCGCGAGACACTGAATATTTATATAAAAATTAGCTCGTTAGAATACCTTAGGCTATGACTTTCAAACAATAGCTAATGTGGTATTTCTGGCTCATAAACTAAAGTTTTTTAGTCTTAGGAATAATTTAATTGTTGTTTGGTGGAAATTTAAGCGGTTGCGTAGCTTTAAACAGTATCTGTTTGACAGTATCTCGATTAAAGGTTTCACTATATTTACGTCACTAACATCAAAATTTGATGAGATCTCATGCACAGTAAATATGCCTTACATTTGCAACAACTTACCGCTAAGCCAAGTAGACGATCCATTAATCATGCCTTAAAAGATGATGCTGCATTAGATGCGACATTTATAGGCCAAGATAGAGCTCGAGATGCTCTGTCGTTTGGACTTGGGATCAAAGCAAAAGGTTATAATTTATATGTCATGGGTGAACAAGCTACAGGGCGTTTTACCTTAGTACATGAGTTTATCGATAAATATGTGAATAAAACCGTCACACCTGATGATTGGTGTTATATCAATAATTTTGATGACGAGCGTGAACCGTTTTCTTTGCGTTTATTGGCTGGAGAAAGTAAAAAGTTATCTAAAGATCTCGGATTGTTAATTGACGAATTGTTAGATACCTTTCCAGCAGCGTTTGATAATCCAGGGTATCAACGTAAAAAAGCCGCTATTACCAGAGAGTTTGATCAAAAATACGACCAAGCAATTGAAGACGTGGAAATGCAAGCGCAAAGTCACAATGTTGCCCTGTATGAAGACAGCGGAACTATTTCGTTTTCGCCTATTGTTGACGGAAAAACAATTAATGATGAGGAATTTGCCAACTTCCCGGAAATACAGCGCCAAGAATATTATGTAGTGATTGATAAGTTAGAAACTGTGTTAAGCGAGGCATTAATCGAGCTGCCAACATGGAAACGAGCTACCGCTGAAAAACTAAGAAAGCTAAAAAGAGACACTGCAGAATCAGGCATAAAACCTTTATTAAAGGATTTAGAGCATTTATACAGTGCTGATCTAGCGATCCTTAAATTCTTACGTCAACTTAAACCTCATTTAATTGAAACTGTGGTGGAAATACTTGCTGACGATAAGAAAGAAAATAAAGAAGATGAATATGATAAACGCTCCATTTTAGAAGAACAGTATTTACCCAATATTTTAGTCGCCCACGAAGTAAATAGTGGCTCTCCAGTCATTTATGAACCGAATCCAACCCATCAAAATTTATTCGGTAGAGTTGAATATACCAATATACAAGGCTCGGTATTTACCAATTACCGTATGATCAGGCCTGGTGCCATTCATAAAGCTAATGGTGGTTATTTATTATTAGATATGGATAAGGTTATTGAACAACCTTACGTATGGGAAACATTAAAATTAGTGCTTAAGTTCGGCACGCTAAAAATGGATTTGCCACAACATGATGTGGGTATGGTGAATTCCATAACCTTGAATCCACAACAAATTCCCATTGATGTCAAAGTTGTATTGTTAGGTTCTCGTGATCTTTATTACACCCTTCAAGACTACGATGATGAATTTTACGAACTGTTTAGAGTGTTGGTTGATTTTGATCACGAAATTCCTTTAGACAAAAAGACATTATTTGATTTTGTAGGGCGCGTTAGAAGTCATGTCAATAAGCTCGGCTTACAAAGTATTTCGGCGAAAGCTATGTATCGATTAGTTGAACACAGTTTACGTTTAGCTGAACACCAACAACGTTTGTCCGCCAGGTTTGCAGATGTTATTGAGTTACTTAATGAAGCAGATTACTTTTGTAAAAAACAATTAAAAAATGAATTAGACGTTGGTCATATTGAAAGTGCGTTAGAGTCAAAAACACACAGGACAGGCCGAGTAAGTGAAGCTGTTTTAGATGACATTAAACAAGGACAAATACTGATTGCGACCGAAGGTGTCGATGTTGGTAAAGTGAATGGGCTCACAGTGTTAGAAGTGGGGGAGTGTATGTTTGGGACCCCCGCACGTATTACTTCTACTGTGTACGCTGGGGCTAATGGTGTTGTAGATATTGAAAGAGAAGTTGAACTGGGCCAACCAATTCACTCTAAAGGAGTGATGTTACTCACTGGATACTTGGGTTATAAGTATGCGCAACTGTTCCCACTGACGTTATCGGCTAATATCGCCATTGAACAATCCTATGGACATATTGACGGTGACAGTGCGTCTCTTGCAGAGTTGATTGCACTTATTTCGGCCTTAACCAGAATTCCCGCACGACAAGATTTAGCAATCACTGGTTCTATTAATCAATACGGACAAGTACAGTCGGTTGGTGGTGTGAATGAAAAGATCGAAGGTTTTTTCAAGCTTTGCCAACACCGTGGTTTAACTGGAACACAAGGCGTTATCGTTCCAAAATCAAACCAAGTTAATCTGATGTTAGATAAAGAGGTATTAGCCGCAGTAAAAGCAGGCAAGTTTCATATATGTGTAGTGGAGACTGTAGACCAAGCTTTAGAACTATTAATGGATAGGGACGTGGGGGAAATGAATAGCAAAGGCCGTTACCCGAAAAACTCTATTAATTACATTGCAGTGACTAGCTTGTTAAACATTGCGAATATTGTGGCTGGAGCCGATGACGAATAGTCTGCCTTAGGTTATCATTCGCGAAAATTAATAGGATAAGAAAAATATTATGCAAATCTCTAAAGGCACGGTTGTGCAATTTCATTACAGAATTAGTGATCTAGATGGTCAAGAACTTGAAACAAATTTTGGCAAAGACGCGGTGGCGTACCTTCATGGGTATAACAATATGATGCCAGGCGTTGAAAAATCTTTAGAATCGATGACTAAAGGTGATGAAGTAGAAGTTGAGCTAGAAGCAGCTGAAACTTATGGCGAAATTCAACCTGATAGCGAACAAAGAGTATCAGTGAAACATTTAGCAAGTGCTGACAAAAAGGTTAAATGGAAAGCGGGAATGACAGCTGTTGTGAATACCGAGCAGGGTCAACGAGAAGTAACAATTGTTAAAGTGGGTAAGTTTATGGCGACCATTGACACCAATCATCCATTAGCTGGTAAGACACTTAAATTTGAATTAAAAGTGGAAAACGTTAGAGCGGCAACAGATGAAGAAATTGAACACGGTCATGCCCATGGCGTAGGTGGTCATCACCACTAAGATTGATTGCCAATATTGTGAGTGATAACAATATTGGCGCCCATTTTTATTTTCTAGGTAGATCTATTTTTTTCTCGTCACTTTGTTTAAAAAGTATAAG
>NZ_JBPOFP010000075.1:0-23274 GCF_051252315.1 Paraglaciecola sp.
CTGCCACTTCACAAGTAACAGGTAGCGATTCTCTTTTTCAATACATTTTTGTAGTTGATGTTCAATATAACCAGGCATAGAACAAATAATATGTTGAGCTTTATTAAAAGCCGCTTCAAATTCATCTTGCTGCCCAGTTCGAACATCTAAAATAGCTTGCTCTAGAATCATTACACCGGCCTATTTTTACGACTAACAAACACGTAACCAATCAAGCCAAACACAAAATCTAGTAAGGCAGCCACTAGAAAACCGCTAACTAGCCCCCAAACCAAGGCGATTGGATTGATTAAAATGACATAGCTGTATTGCTGCATCGTTTCTTTTAAGATTTTACTATTGGGAGTTAATAAAACATGTGTTGTGCGAAAAATAGAAGACTGCGCTAGAGCAGATAACTCACTTTGTAGTTGAGTAACACGATCAGACATGTAACGAATATTAATAGCGTCATCTCGAAAAATGACATCATCACTTTTTTCATAATGAGCCACTAAAGCTAACATGTCACCATTAAAGTATTTATCAGCTGTCTGCTGAAAACCAGCGATTAAATCCTTAGCTTCGAGTAAATGAGCATCCACTCGTTTCTCATATTGGTCCACTACAGCTGGGATCTGAATGCCCATTAATAAACCACTACAAAACAAAATAAGCCTAAAATAGTCTGTAATAAATTTCATTTTATATACTCATGCCAACCTATCTATACCTTACTTAAGGCGATTTACCTTGCCGCTAAATTAGTGAACTTCTATAGTAATAGAAGTTTTGGTAAGGAGATAAGAGTTTGTTAAATTTAACTCAGTACGTTTGTATAATGACACTATTCAGCATCAGTTTATCCATTTTTTCAGCAGAACCTGAAAATTTAGTGACTAAACACTCTCAATCTTGCCCTGAAAATTTTTATGCTTTACCCGTGCTTCCAGAAGCAAAATTTTGCCAACAGTTTTCTACTAACTTGCCAGCTAGCTTGTCGTATCACTCTACCAATGATCAAGAATCAGCAATCAAATTTTATTTGGATAAAGCAGGAAGAGCTGAAACCCAAGAAAAATCAAAAGGCCGCACCGTATTACAATATAAAAATGGACAGAAGATCGTTATCATTTCTGATGATGGACAAGGTAGTCAAATCGACATCCTAGTGAAATCAGAGAGCTAATCCAGTTGGCCATCCCTGATAAGGGGTGGGTTTAAATTATTTGGCATTTTTATTGCAAAACATTCTTCAAAACTATACCTCAGTCAACTTTTTGACATTTGTTTTGGAGAAATCATGGAACTTGCAATTGTATTAATGATGATGTTAATCATAGTGGCTGTGGCTGCAATGAAATTACATGAACCTTCACTCGCTTTTCCATTTAAAAAGAAAGCTAATTTATTCACTCCAGTAGAACGTTCATTTTTAGAACTCATTGAAAAATCAGTCGGTGCTGATGTCCGTATAATGTGTCGAGTAAAAATGAGTGACGTTTTATCGGTACGCCAAAACACAGACAAAAAAACCATCAAAAATGCTCTCACCAGAGCAGGTGGCAAACAATTCGATTTTGTATTGTGCTCTAAAGAAAACATGACCCCAATGTTGGCGATAGATTTAGTACACAAAAAAGGTAAAGAAGGATATAAAAACCAACGGGATTTTTATGTGAGTGGCGCATTAAATGCAGCTCATGTACCTCATGTAAGAATTAAAGTTCGCTCTGGTTATACCGTAAAAGACATTCAAGAATGTATCCAAGCCAAACTACCTAAACAAAAATACAAAGTACCACCTGTTATGTCCGGTACGGCTAAACTTGCTAAAGACTTTTCTAGTCAAGCCAGGCCTACACGTCCCATTAAAACAAATAAAACGGTGCCAAGACCAGTTGTGGCGGCTTAGTTCATCGTCAAATTTAAATAACCCGAACTCTGGATAAGCAGGGCCTCTCGATAACGCTCTTTTTGCCCCTAACTGTGTTGGTTTTCCTAGCAATAGCTCGCTATTACGTACGAAAAACCGCCTTGTTAGGAACGAAAAATTTCGTCACCGAGTAATCTACTACTAATATCTAAAAGTATATTTATAGATAGGCTATTGAATTTTATTGAAAAATTCAAAGTGGAACGACACTTCTTATCCAGAGTTCGGGTTAAATATTGTTAACCTAAAAAATCCGATGAATTACTCATCGGATTTTTTATGAATATAGACACGTTACCCACCACACAAAACACATCAAATATAAAAATTAAATTTAGTATATAATTCCCTGTAAAGCGCAATGAATTAAAATTAAATTCCAGATATGACAAACCGCTGTTTACCAAAATCAATTTTACTTAACCGGATCATGGTTTTGTTTGTTTGTTTGTTATGCGTTTTTTCGATAATACTTCCGGTAAATGCTGCAACACCATATCACCCTAACATTACTCCTTATGCCATTGAACCCTACGCTTGGCCAGAATTAGAAGGTTTACCTAACGATAGTCTATTCGACATAGTGACAGACAAAAATAGCCATTTGTGGATGGGTGGAGCCAATGTCATTCTTAAATATGATGGTAAAAAACTCACAAAATATGTGCCCGAAAATAACGAAGACCAAGAAGGCTCTTACACCTACTCGTTAACCAAACGACAAGATGGCGAGCTATTCGCCATGTCTCGCACCCAAATGTTTCATTTTAAAAATAATGTTTGGAAACCTTATGGACCACAGGTGTTACCTATGCCTGCAGGGTTCTGGTTACAAAAACGTATTATTTATGGCAAAGGAAACTTTTGGCAAAACTCTAGAGAAGAACTACTGCGCATCAATCAGAATGAATTTGAATACATTCATATGGGAAATGGACATGTCGAGCACTTTATTATTGATGAACAAGGCTTCTTTTGGGTTTTATTTCGTCAATCAAAAAAAATAAAACGCTTTGCCTTCAATAAAGGTAAGTTTGTTGAACTAAACAGCTGGCCACTTGCGATAAAAAATATACAACAAAGCAAGATAGTGCAATTAACTAACAATCAATTATGGATAATCAATAAAGATCCACAGCAACCTCCACTGGTGTTAGATAAACAAAATATTAATCAAAGTGAACTCCCTACAGCTAAGTGGCAAGAGCTGCGTTATCCCAGTACAAATGGTTATAGTAACCAAGCTGTCATACTCAATAAACACAATAATATTTTGCTTTTTTCATCAAGCCATTTGCACTTGAAGACAAAAGACCAATGGTATTCAGTGGCCCTGAGTGACCTCAACATTACTCGAAATATTTTATCTCTAATCAAAGCAAAAAATGGTGATATTTGGTTACTTGAACTAGGCAAAGCTGTTCGTCGACTTAACTCTGTCAATCCTCGTCAAATCACACTGAATAACTTAATGTTCGGTTGCGAAAGTCAAAACAATGAATTTTTCATTAATAAAGAGGGGGACATAGTTCAGCACAATCAATTAACCAACACTTGGTTAAAACTCGAAAAAAGTAACGAACTCATATCCACACCTCTGAATATAATGTGTACACAAAATAACGATATCATTATTTATGGGTCCGATAACAAAACAGCCGCAATCACCATTTTGTCTGCGGACTCTGAACTGAGTAGGTCCAATGGTTCCTATAAAAGGCGTAAAATCATATTGCCTCAATTGCACCAAAATATTGGCCTACTTTCAGCCCTAGAGACAAAAAGTGGTGATATTTATTTAGGTCGTAATGACGAATTGCCTAAACAAAACGGGGTGTTAGTTAAATTAGAATATCAAACGGGTAAATATAAAATCACCAACCTTCCATTGGCTTATTTTTATAATCGTGTGGCATCCATAACTGAACTAGCAGACAACAAGTTGGCAATTAGTAACTCTCATCTGAATATACTTAGCCCAAATAAACGCGAACCAAACTCCAATACACAAGCGCTTATCTTGCCTGATAACTTTATTTCAGCTTGGATTGAAGGCCTCACGTCAGATTCACATAACAACCTTTGGATTGCCACCTGGCATTATGGTGTCTTGGCATACAATAACGGGCAATGGCAGCAATATGCCCTCAATGAGGGGTTGAGTGGTAAAAATACAGCCAGCATCGCGCGCTTAGAAAATGAGAATATCGTTGCACTAACCCAGAACCGCGTTGACAGGTTTGATGGGGCTATATGGCAACCATTAGATATCCGTGGGGCAAAAGCAATTAGAGAAGGCAGTAATATTGCTGAAGGTAGCAATCAAACAATTTGGGTAAATCAAGCTTCTAGAGAGTGGACCTTTAGATATCAAAGGCCTTATCCCTACAATAGTTTTGAGTACCATCAACAACAAGACATATTTAAAACTATTCGATACACCCCAACGAAATTGGCCCCATCAGTTGAAATTAAATTAGCCAACCCTTTAGCTGAATATCAAAACTCAGCGCTAGTATCTTGGCGAGGATTTGATCAATGGTTTGAGACACCTTCTGCAAATTTGAAATATTCCTATCGAGTCAATGGCGGTGAATGGTCAATTTATTCATCAGACACCTCACATTCATTTACTAACTTATCGCCTAAAACCTATACCATAGAGGTTCGGTCAAGGGATGGAGATGGCAACGTTTCAGCCGTGCCAGCCAATTTATCCTTTACCATCAGCGCACCTTTCTGGCAGAAAGCCTGGTTTTATGTTGTGGTTATTGTGGTATTTATTTTAATGCTGGCTACGCTCTTGATTTTAGTCGCACAAAGACTAAAACAAACCAGCAAAATCAACCAAGTTCGGATGGAATTTTTAACTCATATCTCTCATGAACTTCGTAACCCTCTTGCTTTAATTATTTCGCCCATAGAAGAGTATTTTCAAAAATATCCTACACAAAAAAATTATGGGTTGCAGCTAGCGCTACGTAACGCAAACCGACTTAAAGAATTGATTGATCAGTTATTAGATTACCGTCGATTGCAAGCTGGAAACGTCACCTTAGAAAACAAACCTAATGATTTAATTCAAATGGTTAAAATTCTGATTGCCGACCTTAATTTTATTGCTGAAAAGAACCAGCAAACCATCAACTTAAGCAGTGATTTCAACTACTACTATTGCTCTTTTGATTATGATGTTGTTAGGAAAATTATCGAAAATCTACTCACTAACGCACTCAAATATTCAGACAAAAAAACAACTGTCCTAGTCAAAATTGAAAAAAAACTAAAGGGCATCAATATCTCAGTAGAAGATAATGGGATAGGTATTCCACTAGCAGAGCAAAAACATATTTTCACTCCCTTTTATTCACAAAAAGTGCATCGATTTGATAACCATAATAGTTTTGGTATTGGTTTATCTTTAGTCAACGATTTGGTGAAATTACTGCAAGGCAATATAGAAGTTAAAAGCCCAATAAAAGACCGCCAAAGTGGTACGCGATTTACGGTGAACTTACCTCACTTTGTCGAGCTTAAATCAACAGACTGCCAACCCAATAGTGAACAAAAAATCGTGGAGCAAGTAACAAAAGAAGAAAATGACCTCAAACAAATCCCAATTCCCACTCAAAATTCAAGCAACAAAATCCACCTTTTATTGGTAGACGACAACACAGAATTAACTTTCTACTTGCAACAACAACTATCAGAAGACTTTTATTGTCACGTTGAAGACAATGGTAAGTTAGCACTAGCTTATGCAGAAGAGCATATTCCAGATATCATTATTTCAGATTATAAAATGCCTGAAATGGATGGATTGGAGCTTTGCCAAGCTCTTAAAGAAAATATAGCCACCAGCCACATCCCCTTATTACTGCATACTGCTATGACATCGGAAGAACATCAATTAAAAGGTTTATCTTTTGGTGCTGTAGACTATTTATTAAAACCTGTTTCGATTCAACTATTAAAAAGCCGGATCCACAGTCTAATAAATCACCGCGCTCAACATGCTACTTTTGTACAAAAAGCGCTACAACGTAATCAAGAGATACCATTCGCCAAGACAACTCCGAATAAACACCTTGAGCCACAAGAAGTCGGTGAGATTAACGAACAAAATAGCGGCTTCACACCTTTAGATACAAACTTAGTTGTGACTCTTCAAGAGCAGAAATTTTTGGAGATTGTACACCAGCAATTAAAACTCAATTTTAAAAATACCGAGTTTAATGCTGAACAACTCTCACAACTTGTCCATATGAGCCGCAGCGCCTTTTATCGAAAGTTCAAAGCGCTGACGAATATGACACCTGCTGAACATATCAAAGTTTACAGGCTGAATATTGCCAAAGATTTATTATTAGAAGGCTATACGGTATCGGAGATTATTCGACAAACGGGTTATAGTGACCCCAGCTCATTTAATCGAGCCTATAAAAATCACTTCGGAAAGAACCCTTCCAAAGAAAAATCTTGAAGATTGTCTCCTGACTATTTGTCCATTATTGTTGATAATTTGTATCAAAATTGTATCAAGAAACAGCCAGTACCACCTAAACCATTGATTTAAATGGAATTTCAAATATGAAAAGCGAAATGCAAATTTTGACTCTGAGCTCAAAATTTTTTAAGGTAGCTTTAACATTACATTCACACAATTTTATTAACTCACGCACTGACCTAAGTAATCTTGAGTACGACAAAATAAAATACAAAAAGTGATACGTGGAGAACCATTTTGCATCATTTACACTCAATATGTCATTTTATTGGCTTGGTGATTTCATTCATTTTTAAATCTAAGAAATATGTTCTTGCCAGCTTATTAATGACACTCCTTTCTTTCAAAGTATTTGCTGAACTCAAGTTTAATAACGATATTCGACCTATTCTTTCAGACAAATGTTTTCACTGTCACGGGCCAGATAAAGCGGACCGAAAAGCTGGCTTACGTTTGGATACAGCCGATGGTCTTTTAACTGATTTAGGCGGATATTTCGCTATAGTACCAGGTAACCCAGAAGATAGTGCGGTGTATAAACGCATCACGCATAGTGATCCTGAAGAACGTATGCCGCCTGAGCATATGCACAAAGACCTAACTGAAGCTGAAAAGAACACCATAAAACAATGGATAAAAGAGGGGGCAAGTTATCAAAACCATTGGTCTTTTGAACCTATCATCCAAGAAAGCATCCCTAAAGTTAAACAAGAATCATGGGTGCATAACCCTATTGATAACTTTGTTCTATCTCGTTTAGAACAAGAAAACCTTTCACCTTCTAATCAAGCTGATAAATACACCCTAATCAGAAGGCTAGCCTTAGACTTAACCGGTTTACCACCAACAGCAGAACTGATTAAACAATTTACTCAAGACGCCTCAGATAAGGCATACGAAAAAGCAGTAGACACCCTAATGGCTTCACCTTCTTTTGGCGAACATCAAGCTCACTATTGGTTAGACGCGGCTCGCTATGCTGATACTCACGGCTTACATTTAGATAATTTACGAAGCATATGGCCATATAGAGATTGGGTAGTAAATGCTTTTAACCAAAATCAACCTTTTGACCAGTTTACTATTGAACAACTTGCTGGAGACTTATTACCCAATCCCACTCCCGCACAATTAATTGCGACAGGTTTTGTAAGATCCAACCCCAGTACCAGTGAAGGGGGTGCCATAGATGCAGAATATGCAGCTATTTATGCTAAAGACAGAACCGAAACTTTATCCACTGTATGGATGGGCTTAACCACGGGTTGTGCAGGTTGTCATGACCATAAATTTGATCCCATCTCGCAAAAAGAGTTTTACCAGCTGACTGCATTTTTTAGAAATACCACTGAAAGCGCTATGGATGGAAATGCCGCAGATTATCCGCCTTCAATGCATGTTTATAGTCCAGAAGACGCCTTATTAACCAAAACTTTAAAAAATAAAGATGAGAGTCTCAAGGACAAAATAAAACACCTTAGTACCAGTAGTTCTGATGCAATCAAAAGCTGGATAAAAAGTGCTAATAAACAACAATCATTGCCCTTAACAACCAAAGAATTAGCATTTCATTTGCCGGCCAACGAAGGAAAAGGAAGCCAACTAAAAACTCAGTTAAATCAAAAATATTCGACTGCCAAAATCACCGGAAAATACCAATGGGTGGATGGTAAACAAGGTAAAGCCCTAGCCATTAACAAATCAACATTAATAGAACTAGGTGACGCCGCTGAATATGATTATGAAGATAGTTTCAGCGTCAGTTTTTGGATTAAACCACCAAAAGAAGACATTAAAGCGCAACCCATAATCAGTCGAATTAATGTAGATCCTGAAAAAGGGTGGTGGGATCGACAGAGCAAAACTGCTGGTTGGTTTGTTGAAGCATTAAACAACAAATCGTTAAGGTTAAGTTTAAATTTTGGTAACACAGCTTTTATTCACGGCAGTTTTTGGAATGTAATGGAGCCTGATGCATGGCACCACATTACTATTCAATATGACGGTAGCGCCAACCAAAATGCATTTAGATATTTCGTAAATGGTGAAGAGCGTGGCAAAGCGCAAGCTAAAAGCTTATCGCCAGAAGAATTAGCAACTGTACAACAAGCAAAAATTGACAGTCCTTTAGCTATTGGTTTTGTGCAGAATCCTTACGCCAATAAAGAAGATCGTAATGCCCCCGATAATGTAGAGAAAAATAACAAAACCCCTTATGTCGCGATTCAAGATATCAGGGTGTACAACAATGTACTAACGCCTGAAGAAAATAACCTAATCGCCAAATTACCTGACATCCAACAAGCGCTTTTGGCAACAAAACGAACAGCAAAACAACAAACCTTGTTAAGTGCTTACTACACCAGTCAGTTTTCTCAAAAAGGTCAACAATACTATGCAGAACGTCGTGCCCAAATACCAAAAATAACGGCCATTCACCAACGTACACCTATCACCCTTATTCTAGAAGAGAAAAAAGACAGTAAACCTTTCGCCCATATCTTAAATCGAGGCCAATACGATGACGAAGGTGAAAAAGTATTTTCAGGTACCTTAGCCTTGTTACCCAAAATTGAAAAAACAGAAGGACTCAATCGCTTAGATCTGGCCAAATGGTTGGTTAGAGATGACCACCCTTTGACAGCGCGTGTGACCATTAACAGATTTTGGCAATATATTTTTGGCCGAGGTTTAGTAGAAACCGCTGGTGATTTTGGCAGTCAGGGCACTCCCCCAACCCATCCAGAGTTATTAGACTGGTTAGCTAGTGATTTTAAACAAAATGGTTGGGACATGAAACGCGCAATCAAACAAATGGTCATGTCAGCAACCTACCAGCAATCATCTGCTTTTAATGAATTATTATTGTCCAAAGATTCTCTCAATACTTTGTATGCACGAGCCTCAAGACCACGATTACACGCCGAGGTCATTCGCGACCAAGCATTAGTGGTGAGTGGTCTATTGAATGAAAAAATGGGAGGTAAGCCAGTTAAACCTTATCAACCTGCGGGTTTATGGAAAGCCGTAGCGTATACAGACAGTAATACCGCCAAATTCGAACAGGATCACGGTGACAAGTTATACCGTAAAAGTTTGTACACTTTCAGAAAACGCACCGCATCTCCTCCAGGAATGTCGTTATTCGACGCCCCTGATAGAGAAAGTTGTGTAGTGCAAAGAGAAGAAACAAATACGCCCTTGCAAGCCTTATTATTAATGAACGATCCCCAGTTTGTGGAAGCGGCACGGAATATGGCGCAAAGAGTATTAACCACAAAAACAGAAGACAAGTTTAGTTTCCTTATTAATCAAACCCTTGGCCGATTACCTGACGAAAAAATGCTAAGCAGCTTACAAATGTCGTATCAACAGTTAAACCTGTTATATCAAAGTAACGAGACCGCCGCTAAGGACTTAATTAGCATTGGCGAATCAGAAGTAGATACATCACTAGACCCAATAGAGCTTGCTACATGGACCATGTTAGCGAACCAAGTGTTTAACTTAGATGAATTTATTACCAGAAACTAAGGCCTGTTGGAGATAGATATGAACAACGACGCAGATTTTGCTAAAAACTTTAACACCTTAAGCCGCAGAGGTTTTTTAAAAAGTGCGGCATTAGGTGCAGGAACAACAGCTCTTGGTGCTCTTTTAGGACAAAATGCCCATGCCCTTGAGAAAGCCAAATACCAATTAGGTCAAGGTAGTTTAGGTTCTCCTCATTTCAAACCAAAAGCGAAAAGGGTTATCAACTTATTCATGGCAGGTGGTCCGTCGCAACACGACATGTTTGACTACAAACCCAAAATGAAAGACATGTTTGGTAAAGACTTACCTGAAGAAATCCGTAACGGTCAACGGTTGACAGGCATGACTTCGGGTCAAGATAGTTTTCCTATCGCACCCACCAAATATGACTTCAAACAATATGGAGAAAGTGGATCTTGGGTCAGCGAGCTTTTACCCTACACTTCAAAAATGGTGGATGATTTAACCTTTATTAAATCCATGCACACTGAAGCCATTAACCATGACCCTGCCATCACCTATATTCAAACGGGTTCACAGCAGCCTGGCCATCCTAGCATGGGTGCTTGGTTAAGTTATGGCTTAGGCAGTGAAAATGCCAACCTACCCAACTTTGTGGTTTTACATTCGAGTTGGACCGGCAGAAAGTCGGCTCAAGCCTTGTACAATAGATTATGGGGCAGTGGTTTTTTACCTGCTAGTCACCAAGGCGTATCGTTCCAATCAAATGGCGATCCAATCTTATATTTAACCAATGCTAAAGGGGTTAATGCAGACGTCCGGCGCACAATGTTAGACGGTCTAAGAAACTTAAATGAACAGCATTTTGAGAAGATGGCCGATCCTAGTATTCAATCTCGCATAGCGCAATATGAATTAGCCAACCGAATGCAAAGTTCAGTTCCAGAACTAACCGATCTTAAAAAAGAAAGTAAAGCGACATTAGATCTATACGGTCCTGACGTGCACAAGCCAGGCACTTTTGCATATAACTGTTTAATGGCTAGGCGTTTAGCAGAACGAGGGGTGCGTTTCACTCAAATTTTCCATCGAGGATGGGATCAACATCAAGATATTGCAAAAGACTTACCTAATCAGTGCCGTGACGTAGATCAAGCCTGCTATGCGTTAGTTACGGACTTAAAAGCTCGTGGATTGTTAGAAGACACAGTTGTGACATGGGGAGGTGAGTTTGGCCGAACTATCTACTGCCAAGGTAAATTAACCAAAGAAAACTACGGACGAGACCATCATCCTCGAAGCTTTACAACTTGGGTAACGGGTGGTGGATTTAAGCCAGGGATCACCTACGGTGAATCAGACGAGTTTGGTTACAACATAGTCAAAGATCCTGTGCATATACGCGACTTAAATAGAACAGTGTTGCACCAACTGGGTATTGACCACAAACGATTGTCGGTAAAACACCAAGGACTAGATCAAACACTTACTGGTGTGGAAGAGTCACATCTAATAAAAGGCATTATTAGTTAACGGATGTTTAGCACACACCAATTTAACTAAACACTCGTTTTAGAGAATACAGATTTAGAGAATTTTATGCAGTCATCATTACGCAAAAAAGTACCAACACAACTAAAACATGCTTGGGTTATTGGGCTTGGATTAATTGCCTTTTTACTTCTTCTTCCTTCGTTAGCTACGCTGGATGGCGAAGCAGGTAACGACTGGGCAATATTTTTCGGCCGATTTCATATCGTGGTATTACACCTGCCAATCGGTTGGTTAATGATTATTCCTTTTTTGGAATTGCTTGCAAGAAAATGCGCCCTACCTGAACTTAAAAAAGCCATACGATTCATTTTGTTATTCGCGTCGGCATCCGCAATTTTGGCTGTAGTAATTGGTCTAACCTTAGCCAGCTCTGATGGATATTCTGGTGATATAGTCACCACCCATATGTGGTTGGGGATCACCACCGCAATTTGTACGATCCTAGCTTGTTTGTTTAACGAAAGTTTTCAAGTATTAGCTAAAAATCTATTGCAACGCGCTTATTTCGCAAGCTTGACCACAGCATTAGTAGCCGTCACTTGGGGAGGCCACCTAGGAGGTTCTTTAGTACAAGGCGAAGGTTACTTAACGGAGAAATTACCGACAGAACTAAAAGTGACCTTAGGATTAGAAAAACAAGAAGAGTTACTTAGTTATGACACTCCGATTTACCAAGGGTTTATTGAACCTATGTTTGCTAGGCAATGTATGAGTTGCCATAACGCAGGCAAAGTAAAGGGGCAATTCAAGTTAGATACTCTGGAAGATTTGTTCAAAGGTGGTAAAAGCCAAAAAGCAGGAATAGTGGCAGGTAACCTCAAATCTAGTGAAGTATTCCATCGAGTGACCTTGCCTCGTAGCGACGATAAAGCAATGCCTCCGGAAGGCAGAACACCACTAACAGAAGAACAAACGGCTCTAATGCGTTGGTGGATAGAGACAGGTGCACCCACTACAAAAACAATCAATCAACTAGAGTCTGAAGCGCTACCCCCTGAGATTATCGCTTTGTTAGACGACAGAATTAATGCATCAGCAGAACGATTATTTCCGACAAAAGTATTCACCAGTGTTGACCCAATACAACTAAACCAACACATTCAAAAATTGAAAGCTGACTTTGGTATAGACATAGTGCCTGTGTCTCAGGATCCAAAAGACGGCTTACAAATCACCGCCTTTAACTTCCATACCTCTATGGATGACAACGCTTGGCAGGCTTTATCTCCATTGGCGGAATTTATTACCTACGCTGACTTTGGCAACATGACAATCACAGAATTGAGCTGGCAGAAAATTGGCAAACTTCCGCAGTTGCGCTCATTACTACTGGATAATGCAAGCCTAGAAAGTACCGAGTTAGCTTCGTTAAACCAGTTAACTCGACTTCAAGTGCTGAATTTATTTAACACGAGCATCAGTGACAAAGAAGCGGCTAATATTGCCCAAATTAGTAGTTTGAAAAAGCTATACCTTGGCCAAACTCTGGTTACTGAGACAGGTATTGAAAACATTCAAAACTCACTTAAACAAGCAAATATTTATCATTCCTTAGTGGATAAAGCGGTACAAGCATTACCTGAACCAAACATCGATGAAAATCAGTCGAAGTCATCTGACTATGCTGAATAACTTAATAAATAAAGGGGTTACTTCCCCTAGGTTAAAAATGAAATTAAAACTTACAACATTATTAATGCCCGCATTGTGTAGCTTAGCTATCACTCACGTTTTTGCACACGAACACAAAGTGCATAACTTGGACAAACCTGCTCACATTATAGAAGGTCAAACCATCATTTCTGGAGGATATGAGTATCAACCGGACTTATTGCAACTCCCCAAAGAAATCAACATTAAACATGCTCATGGCTTAACACGTGATAACGAAGATAATATTTATTTGGCGTATGAATCAAATGAGATTAACGATAATACCCACGCAATCGCCATGTTTAACAAAGATGGGGAATTTGTAAAATATATTGGTGATTCAAAATATGCATGGGGTTCACCTCATGGCTTAGATCTCGTTTATGAAGATGGAAAAAAGTATTTATACCTTAGCGCTAATTGGCTTACTGTAACTAAGATAGATATGCAAGGTAACCTAATCTGGCAATCGAAAGAAGCACCAGAAACGGATCCATACAAGGTTGAAAAACCTAAGTATCGTCCGACCGACACAGCAACGAATCCGGAATCAAAACAACTCTATGTGGCAGATGGATACGGCAGTAGCACTATTACCGAAAGGAACAAGGTATCAGGAGTATTCGCCAATAAATTATGGACAGGTCAACAGTCTGGCAAATCATTTAAAACGCCACATGGTGTCACTTACGACACTAGAAACGATCATATTTTAGTGGCCGATAGAGAAAATAGCCGCATAGTTGCATACGATACCCAAGGCAATTTTATTAAAGTAATTGAAGGTGAAGGTATCAGCCGAGTGTGTAATACAGACACTTGGCAACAAGAGTTGTTGGTGCCTAATCTAAATGGCACTGTGGCTTATTTAGATAAAAACAACAAACTCATAAACACTATTGAAATAAATAAAGTTTTGGGAGCAAAAGGTCATAAACATCCACATGATGCGATATTTATGTCTAACGGAGACATCGTTATTGGCACCTGGAACCCAGGTAAATTGTCTTATTGGAAAAGATTAAAAAAATAACCCGAACTCCGGATAAGCGGTGCCTAAATTGCAAACAACAAAAACAAAAAAACCAGCTAAGTAGCTGGTTTTTTTATTTTATAGCAGCCCTAATTCAGGACTTAAAAATTAAGCGTTTACAAACTCTTGGCCTAATTTAATGTCGCCGCGTAAACCTTCTAACATCGCGTTTTTAGCATCTTCTTCAAAAGCACTTAACTCGCCATAAGAAAGAATTTCTTCTACACCGTTTTTGCCTAAACGTACTGGATGAGAGAAGAACTCTGCGTCGTCACTGTTAGTTTCAACGTAAGTATATTCCACTACGTTTTCACCACGCATAGCATTAACTAAAGATAAGCAGAATCTTGCTGCTGCTTGACCCATAGATAAAGTAGCTGATCCGCCACCGGCTTTTGCTTCAACTACTTCAGTACCCGCATTTTGGATACGAGTTGTTAAGCTTGCTACTTCTTCGTCTGTGAAGTCTACACCTTCAACTTGTGACAACAAAGGAAGAATAGTTGTACCAGAATGACCACCAATAACTGGCACATGCACGTTTTCTGGGTTAAGACCTTTCAAGGTACCCACAAACGTTTCAGCACGGATAACGTCAAGAGTCGTCACACCGAATAATTTGTTTTTATTGTAAACACCTTTCGCTTTTAAAGCTTCAGCAGCAATCGCTACTGTGGTGTTAACTGGGTTAGTAATAATACAAGTACATGCTTCAGGGCAGTTATCTGCAATGGCATCTACTAAGTTTTTAACAATACCCGCATTAATATTAAATAAGTCAGAACGATCCATGCCTGGTTTACGTGGTACACCAGCTGGGATCAATACTATGTCACAACCTGTTAATGCTTCAGCTAAGTCATCTTTACCGAAACCTTGTACTTTAACATCTGTAGGGATATGGCTTAAATCAACGGCCACACCAGGAACTACTGGCGCAACGTCGTACAAAGACAATTCGCAACCTGCTGGAAGTTGAGTTTTTAACAATAGTGATAACGCCTGGCCAATACCACCGGCTGCACCTAATACTGCTACTTTCATTTTTATCTCCTGTGAATGCTATGTGTGTAGGGCGTAATTTTAATTCTAAGCCCTTATTCTTACGAATATTTTTTATGTGTTCAAACCCAAAAACGACTAAACGCCTATGAGAATGCGCGGCATTATACTAGAGCAAGCTGACCTTTTCTGTATAATTTTTGTTCTAACTAAGCGCTTTTTAATCAAGGCGTGGCTTTGAAGGCCAATTTGGTATAAGTCAAAACGCTACAACAAAGAGTAAAATGCGCTTAGGACGAATCCGCAGGACAGCGTTTGTGGAGTCTTTTTGCTGCTTCAGTACTCACTTATGTAGAACAACTACATTATACTCGTACTTCATTGCAGAAAGGCTCCGCAACTCGCTGCAAAAAAATAAAGAAAAGGTCAACTTACCCTCTTTACTTGGTCAATATGTGGGCAAATTGCTTAAACCCAAGCAATGGGGCAAAATAGCAGCACTAAAAAACGAGGGACATATGGCCAGTATCAAGCAAGAAGCGTTAATAAAAGCATTCAAAGACATATTAAAAACTGAAAGTTTTGGCTCACAGGGTGACATTGTGAATGCCTTAAAAGTGCAAAGTTTTGACAATATCAGTCAATCTAAAGTATCTCGTATGCTCAGTAAATTTGGTGCCGTCAGAACCCGTAATGCTCGAGGAGACATGGTTTATTGTCTGCCTCCAGAGTTAGGTATGCCCACGGCCAAAAGCCCACTTAAGCAGTTAGTATTAGATGTTGTGCATAACAATGTTATGGTGATTATTCGCACCAGTCCAGGCGCAGCACAACTGATTGCTCGATTGTTGGATTCCTTGGGTGAAAAAGATGGAGTATTAGGCACAATTGCTGGTGATGACACAATATTTATCGCGCCGGCAGATATCACTACAATAGAAGAAACTCGCGATCGAGTAGAAGCTTTGTTTGAGAATGTATAAACCTCCCCTTACAAATCAAATTACAAACAAAAAAAACCGGCTAATTAGCCGGTTTTTTAGTTCTAGTATTTACTTCATATTTAGGTTAGAAGTCGTACGTAATACCAAACTGTATTTTCCATACCGATTGTGAAAGCACTTCTAAATTCTCGATGCTTCCTTGATTACGTAGGTTGAAATACTCGTATTGTCCACCATCAACGATACTTGCAGAAACTACGGCACGTTCATACTCATAACGAGTACGCTCAATTCGGCCCCAATCAGAGTTAAGCAAATTACCAAGGTTTTCAACATCAAAGAACACATTCAAGCGGTGATCTTTACTAAAAGCAGGTAGTTCTTGTTGGATCCGTAGGTCGACAATAGTTGACCATGGTGAATTGTCACCATTACGCGGCGCGATACTACCTTTGTACTGCGCTAACTCTGAAGTATTAATATAGTTAAAGAGTCTTTGTTGTTCAGCTTGATCGCCACCAAATGAGCTTGCAGCAAAAAATGGGTCACTAGGTCCTGTTGGAACGTAAAGTAAGTGACCTGCATCATCGTTACGGCTCTCACGAGCACAACGACCGCCGCCAACATCTAATACACAAGCATTGTTTTCGCTGAATGTATAACTGTAAGGTTGACCAGTACGACGGGTTCCGAATATAGATACCTCAGTAGCGTATCCTGAGATTAATTCTTGCTCCCAATTCAAGCGCATTTTAAACATGTGCTCAGTCTGGAAGCTTGAAGTGCCTGCACGTGGACTCTGACGGTCATAAGCTGCGAAGTCAGAATAGTTTGATGTTGCAGTTGACGAAGTACCATAACCAATGTCTTCTACATCTGCATAGGTATAGCTAGCAAATAGATCGAAGTTACCGTAGTCCGTTTCCCAAGCATTAGTGGCTGTAAATGCGATTAAGTCACTAGAACCAGCATCTTCATATGATCCCACTGCGATAGCTTCTGGCCCCTCACTACAGTCGTAAACACTACGACCATCAGGTGCGATTCCTACAGGCACTTCACAGCGTTGATCATACCAGTATGATGCATCTTCAAGGTTGTTGTGTAGGTAGTCAGCAGATAATAACCAATCTTCACCTAATACAGGAAGGTCTGCATAATAAGAAAGACCAAGACTTAGTTTCCAAGTCGTTGGAATTGCAAAATCAGGACGAAGCGCATTTACAGAGCCATCAGGTGCTTCACTTGCTAACGCATTTAGTACATCCTGTGGAATGTATTGGCCAGTAGCAGAGTCAGGAGTTGTAGGTACAAGTACCGTTCCAAAAGCATTCGAGCTGTCAGAAATCACACCATCGTTAGAATAACTATTTGAAATCCAAACACTTGGTGCGCCACCCGAGAAACGACCATAGCCACCTCGAACAGTCAGGTCGTCAGTCGCTAACCATTTAAATGAAACTCTAGGAAGAAGCACATCTAAACCGTCAATATCATTGGCGTTAGAGTAACCATAACGGTTTTTGAAGTTCTGGTTTTCACGAATTTCGCCTGTTGATTCATACCAATCGTAGCGAAGGCCAGCGTCAACCGTAAGATACGGATTAACATCCCAAGAATCCTGTAAATATAAAGAGTTAGAGTTATAACCCCAAATAGCTCGTAGGTCATTTTCATTGTTGGTTACGGCATTGTTATACAATAGACCAGACGCAGTAGCGTTGCGTAAATCTTCAATACTGTCAAAAACGTATGAACCTTCTGAGTTTTGTGCAAATAAATTATCGACTTCAACTTCTTCACGTTCAAAACCAGCTTTAAAAATATGGTCGCCCATAGAGTATTCAGCTAATAGCTTGATAGTAAAAAACTCTTGATCAAGTTGGTTACCGTGACGGAAACGATCTGGTCCAGTTACTAGATAGTTTTCATCGCCATCCACTTCACGTAAGAACACTGCAAAAGAAGGAAATTCTGCGCCATTTAATGAATTCTGGCCTGTTGCTTGAGTTGTATTCGCAATCTTTATTTGAGTAGAAAAGTTTTCAGACCAATCAGAAAAGACGTGAGCAATTACACTTTCTACAGTTTCAGAACGATCATACCAAGCTGAAGAGGTACCTAGTCTATTGTCTGACGCTAAGAAGTTATTACCATTTTGTTCACGTATGCCGTTTCCTTCGGTACTTAGATAAGTGAACTTAGCACGATGGTCATTGGTAATATTCCAATCTATATTGGCAAGAATTTTTTCGTCTTTTGCAGGACTCTTGTCAAAACCTCCAATATCGAAACCCCATACGTCAGAAACAATCTGACTCACTTGAGCAACATCGTCTAAGGTAATGTTAGCTTCGGTATTTAACGCACCTGAACCAGCCGGTCCATCTCTAAGAGGTTCAATTTCTTCTATACTTTCAAAAGCCACAAAAAAGAACAACTTGTCTTTGATAATTGGTCCACCAAGGGTAGCGGCAAAGCTTTCATCTTTATAAGTGAAGTCAAATTCGTCATCGCCGCTTTTATCACCAACAGTAGAGTCGTCATTAAAATAATAACCCACTGAACCTTTGAATTCATTGGTGCCTGATTTGGTTACCGCATTAATTGTTCCACCAGTGAATCCATTGTATTCAACATCAAATGGGGCAGTTTGAATTGAAAGAGACTCAATTGCGTCATAAGAAATCGGAGAGCCTTTGGTTGGGTAACCATTTGCATTTAAACCAAAACGGTCATTCAGAGCAACACCATCGATAGTCAAAGAATTAAAACGGCTATTAGCACCAGCAATCGTTAACTCTTTAGCGCCTCCACTTTGCATGTTTACCGAAGCAAAAGGGTCCATCATTGCGGCATCAGTAATATCGCGGTCAATCGATATCACTTGAGATAACGCTTTAAGACCAAGGTTAGTACTTAAACCTTCATTAGAAAAACCTACGGCGGCTCGAGTGCCAGTCACTTGAATCACTTCTGTAGAACTTTGGGCTTCCACAGTAACAGGAAGAGAAAATACCTGATCTAGTGATAAGTATAAGTCTTCAACTTTGGTTGAGGAAAAACCATCACCACTAATCTCAACTGTGTATGGTCCACCAATACGCAGACCACGTGCAGAAAACGCACCGCTTGCGTTTGTAGTTGCAGCTGAAACTGTACCTGAAGGTATGTGGGTAATAGTTACTGTTGCGCCAGAAAAGGTAGTTCCTGCTTCGTTTGCAACATTACCTCGAATTGATGAAGTAACTGACTGTGCCATTGCTGCTGACGAAAGCCCTACAGAAATAGCGACCGCAATCGCAATACGATTGAGTTTGTTATTCTTTAACATGATATATTTCCTATTGTGTGTGTTCTTTTTTAACAATCCATTCGCTTACCTTGCTGAACAGATCTCTATAAACTCATTATGGTCGACGTTAATGCGACTTCTAATTAATGTGTCCAGAGTGTAGCAGATAGATTATGACACTTTTATTACAGTCACAAGTGTGTAAGTTAAATTTCATCAAACTGTCGCATTTCTTTGATGTAAACCCGCCAGATAACAACATTTGTTAACAACTTAGTTACAAAGCTGACCAAGCAGTCTGCTATAAAAATTATATTCGTCACTGACTTTTATGCCTTTCACTGGTATCTTTCTTATCAATTATTTAGTTATTAATCGGAATGGTATGTCTAGCCCACTCATTATTGCCATATCAGGAGCATCTGGCTCTGGTAAGTCTTTATTTACCGAAAACTTGTTAAAGGAGTTTTCAGAAAAAGGTAAAACGGTACAGGTTCTTCGAGAAGATCATTATTATCGTGCTCAAGATCATATGCCTATGCTCGAACGAGAAAAAACTAATTACGATCACCCCAAAGCTTTTGAACATGAACTACTTGTAGAACATTTGCAGGCCCTTAAAAACTGGCAATCTATTGAATACCCACATTATTGCTATAAGACTCATACCCGCCTTGATCAAACTGAAACGTTAAATTCAGCTCCCGTTATTATTATCGAAGGCATAATGCTTTTAGCCAACGATGCCTTACAACATATGTTTGATATTAAAATATTTGTTGATACCCCTTTAGACATTTGTTTATTACGCAGAATGAAACGAGACATTGCTGAAAGAGGCCGTAATTTAGAATCGGTTGCTAACCAATATGAATCTACGGTAAAACCTATGTATCATCAATTTATTGCACCAAGCAGATTTACAGCTGATGTGATAGTAACTCAAGGCGGAGAAAATAGAATCGCCCTTGATGTCATCAAATCACATATTCAGCAAAGTTTGCTTTAACTCTTACCACAGCGTTAATTACTATTAATAATGATAATAAAAAGGAAATTATATGGTTAGTTTAATCGGTGTTGCACTGATGCTTTTTGTTGCATTTGCAGCGTCGTCTCACAGAAAATCTATCAATTGGCGAACGGTTGGAGGAGCCTTTGCAGTGCAAGCTGCAATCGGAGCTTTGGTTTTATATTTCCCCCCTGGCATTCAATTTTTATTGGCATTAACTGGGTATGTAGAAAATATTATCGGTTATAGCCAAGATGGTATTAATTTTATTTTTGGTGACTTAGGTAATAAATCTATAGGTTTTATATTTGCCTTCAACGTCTTACCCGTCATTATTTTCTTTTCTTCATTAATCACTGTTTTATACCATTTAAAAATAATGGATATCATCATTCGTGTTATTGGCGGATTTTTACAAAAAGTATTAAAAACCAGTCGACCTGAATCCATGTCAGCGGCAGCTAATATTTTTGTAGGGCAAACTGAAGCTCCGTTAGTCATAAAACCATATATCCCAAATCTCACTCGTTCTGAATTATTCGCTGTAATGGTCGGAGGGTTAGCCTCTATCGCAGGTTCTGTAATGGCTGGCTATGCGGGTATGGGAGTTGAAATAAAATACCTATTAGCTGCAAGTTTTATGGCTGCACCTGGTGGGTTATTGATGGCTAAAATGATTATTCCCGAAACTGAAGAATTCAAAAACGAACTAACCGAAGAGGCCAGTAAAGAAAATCAATATGCTAACGTATTTGATGCCGCAGCAAGTGGCGCGGCTTCTGGCTTGAAATTAGCCGTAAATGTAGGGGCTATGTTACTTGCATTTATTGGCTTAATAGCTTTATTAAATGGATTAATAGGATGGGCTGGCGGTTTATTTGGCACTGAAAATTTAAGTTTTGAAGTGATTTTAGGTTATGTTTTCCAACCAGTGGCTTGGACCTTAGGTGTTCCTTGGTCTGAAGCTAACATAGCCGGCAGCTTTATTGGACAAAAAATGGTGGTGAATGAATTTGTGGCCTATTTAGACTTTTTGCAACACCAAGAAGATCTATCTCCCCATAGCCAAGCCATTATCATTTTTTCATTGTGTGGATTTGCCAACTTTTCTTCTATTGCTATTTTAATGGGTGGCATAGGCGCATTAGCACCCAGTAGACGTAAAGAAATTGCTCAACTTGGACTTAAAACAGTACTAGCAGCCACGTTAGCTAACTTAATGAGTGCAGCACTCGCTGGGTTTTATCTCAGCCTCTAATAACGTAAAATTAAAGGTTTTTTATGGAATTAATAGCGGTCGATTATCAAGCACCTAATGCTGATAAATTATTTGTTGAATCTTTACGCACAACTGGCTTTGGGGTACTAAAAAATCACCCCATCAGTCAACAGCGCGTGCGTAGTATTTACGAAAACTGGCAAATTTTTTTTAATAGCCAAGAAAAAAATGATTTTGCCTATAGCAAAGAAAAACATGATGGTTTTTTTTCGACCTCTGTTTCAGAAACCGCTAAGGGATTTAAAAAGAAAGATATAAAAGAGTATTACCATTATTATCCTTGGGGTCGCTGCCCTGAGTCTTTAAAACAAGAGATTTCTGATTATTATAAGGATACTAACGCCTTAGCTTCTGAATTGTTATCTTGGGTAGAGAAATACTCACCTAGTGAAATATCTGAAAAATACTCGCAGTTATTATCTAGTATGGTAACTAACAGCGAGCAAACTTTACTTCGCATATTACACTACCCACCTTTAGACGGTTCTGAAGAGCCTGACGCCATTCGTGCAGCCGCTCATGAAGATATTAATCTCTTAACTATTTTGCCGGCAGCCAACGAACCAGGTTTACAAGTTAAAGGTACAGGAGATAGTTGGATAGACGTACCTTGTGATTTTGGTAACTTGATAGTCAATATAGGCGACATGTTACAAGAAGCCTCCGGAGGATACTTCCCTTCAACTACCCATAGAGTTATTAACCCAAAAGGTAGTGATCAAACGAAATCGAGAATTTCTTTACCATTGTTCTTACATCCCAACCCAGAAGTCATATTATCTGAGCGCTATACTGCAAAAAGTTATTTGCAAGAACGTTTAGATGAATTAGGCGTTTAGTCATATACTAATAACCCCTGAAAGTCATGTTCAGGGGTTATCATTTTAACTCCCCTACTTTCAGCTAAAGACCCATCGCTTTAAAACCAAACTACCTATTCTGTAAAAAACTGAGTTTATCTTGATATACACCTTCTATACTTAGGTTCTTGGCATTATTTCTAGCTTGTTTCAGGTATCGTTCACTTTGTTTCAATTCGCCAATTTCAAAATAGACTCTAGCTAAACCAAAGTAAGTTTCATGTTTACTTCTATCCAAAGCTAAGGCCTTTCTAAAATGGGCTAAAGCTTCATCCCAATTTTTCCGTTCTATTTGTTCTTCACCAAGGTTTAAATGATAGTAAGGGTTATTTCTACGTTTTGTCTCAACCCAATTGAACAGTTCTTGTGACTGAACTGTTCTATCAGTGAAACTGTATAAATGAGCCAAATTTTCCCATGCTGTTAAACTTTTCTCATTTAAACTAATGGCATATTGATAGGCGTCTTCTGCTTGTGGGAAATATCCCATTTTTCTATAAAGAATACCCATATTCACCCATGCAGATTGAAATGTAGGGTACAGAAGAGTCGCTTCTCGGAAATACTTATAGGCAATTTGAAGATCACCTTTCACTAACGCATCGGCACCTTTATTATTATAAAACATATCAATCACATGGCGTTTGCCAACAATTTTTTTAGGGAAGTTATTACGAGAAGGTTGTGGGTCAAAGTCAACTTGATAACTTCGGGTCTGAAAAACA
>NZ_JBPOFP010000076.1:0-22455 GCF_051252315.1 Paraglaciecola sp.
GGAATAGACTTTGTTGAACAGGTTTTGGAGTATTTCAACTTTAGCTATTCAGCCCGTAGTAGTGAGAAAGAAAGAATTCCCACAGAAGGTAAACTTATTATTATTGCCAATCACCCAATTGGCTCATTAGATGGTTTAGCTTTAATTAAATTGGTTAGCGAAGTTCGACGAGATATTAAAGTTGTGGCCAACCAAATGTTAATGGCACTTCCCCCTTTACAATCTATGTTGTTACCCGTGAATAATATGCAAGGTAATACGGCAAAACAAAGTCTGCAAAACATCCAACAACATCTACAGTCTGAAGGTGTGGTAATTGTTTTTCCAGCAGGAGAAGTATCCCGCTTGCGCCCTCAGGGGATACGCGACACAAAATGGCATAGTGGTTTTTTACGCATGGCTAAACAAGGTAAAGCGCCTATTCTTCCAATTTTTATAGACGGAAAAAACTCTCCCACTTTTTATGGTTTGTCTATGTTGTATAAACCTTTAGCGGCTGTTTTATTAGTTAAAGAAATGTTCAAACAAAAGCGCAATCACTTACCTATGCGGATTGGTGAGGTTATTCCATTTGAGTCATACAACAAGAATACAATCAGCCGTAATCAACAAGTTAAATTGTTTAAAAAACATCTATATAAAATAGGGACAGGCAAATCAGGAATCTTCAAAACTCAAAGCGCTATTGCACAACCAGAAAACAGAGCTGATTTATACCACTCTTTAAAAGACAACTGTGAACACTTAGGCGAAACCTTAGACGGCAAAGTCATGTATTTGTATACGCCTGCTGGCGATAGCTCCCCCATCTTAAGAGAAATTGGTCGCTTGCGAGAAATTTCCTTTAGGGCTGTGGGAGAAGGAACCAATAAACGCAGAGATTTAGATCACTATGATCAAGATTATTACCATCTTATTTTGTGGGATAGAGACGATTTAGAAATAGTCGGGGCCTATCGTTTTGGGGACGCTAAAGCCATCATTGCCAAGAAAACAGTTAAAGGCTTATATTCCGCTAGCCTGTTTGATTACTCATCAGAAATGGCCCCATACTTTGAACAAGGTTTAGAGTTAGGCAGAAGTTTTGTACAACCCAAATATTGGGGCAAACGTAGCCTAGATTATTTGTGGTTCGGAATAGGCGCATTTTTACAACGCCATCCTCGTTTTAACTATCTGTTTGGGCCAGTGAGTTTAAGTGACCACTATCCCAAGGCTGCCAAAGATTTACTGGTGCAGTTTTATACCCTGTATTTCCAGCATCCTAAATCCTGCGCAATGGCAAAACTGCCCTATTCATTACCTAATGATCAAATACAAATGTTCACGGGGAATGATTACCGTGCAGACTTCACTCAATTGAAATATTTGTTGTCGAATATGGGCATGGCCGTGCCCACTTTATATAAACAGTACACCGAAATCTATGAAACGGGTGGCGTACATTTTGTCGATTTTAATGTAGATCCTCTGTTTAATCACTGTATTGATGGCTTAGTGATAGGCGACATAAGCAAGCTAAAACCTAAAAAGCGCACTAGGTATATGCCTGAGGCTACAACCAAAGAAAAAGTTTAAAAAACAAAACAAACCAATTCCATTAAATAAATGGCAATCAGTTGTACTGGTTGCCTGATTCAAAGAAACAGGTAAACCATTCAAGCATTCGGTACAATCTCAGTACTATTATTATCAAGTTACATTTTTATTCTATGCAGTTTCTTACCTTAACTAACCAAAATATTCGTCCTAAAGCCATATTATTTGATTTAGATGGCACCTTAATCGATAGCGCACCCGATTTAGCAGCTGCGGTAAACGCCATGTTAACTCACTTTTCTTTGCCCACAGTGTCATTAGCACAAGTGAGTACTTGGATCGGAAATGGTGCAGCTAAATTAGTTGAACGTGTATTCAAATATACCCAAAATAATCAAAACCAGCTTCACAACATCCCGACTCAACAGCAGGGATTAACTCAGTTTTTTGTTGAATATGAAAAGGTACAAGGGCTGCATTCAACTCTTTATCCAAATGTTAAACATACCTTAACGGAATTAAGTAAACTGGGTGTGACCATGGCCTTAATTACCAATAAGCCAGGGCAATTCACGCCGAATGTATTAGCAGAGCATGGCATAGACAGCTTTTTTGATCTGGTGCTTAGTGGAGATTCGTTGACAGAAAAAAAACCACACCCTATGCCGATACTACACACTCTAAAAACACTAGGGTTGTCAAAAAAACAAACTATTATGGTGGGTGATTCAGCCAGCGATATTCAAGCATCAAACAGTGCAGGCGTTACCTCAATATGTGTGACATATGGCTACAACCACGGCGACAATCCACTCAACCTAAATGCAAGCGCTCATATTGATGAATTTAATCAACTGTTAGGTTAGGCTTATTAGCTCACAAGTATTATTAAGCTTTCTTTTTGTCTATCTCAACCACCTCGGCAGTTTCAGAGCTTAACAATGAATCAGCCGTCGTGCCTTTTAATAACTTAGTCAATGAGTCTTTATTTTTAGACAACATGATGGATAAATCTTCCAACACTTGAGCATCTAAAGTAAAACCTTTACCTTGAATATACTCACCTAAGTTATCTGCTACATCTAACATTTTGTCGTATTGATCGGCTTCTTTTTTATCTGCTGTCACAAACTTCTCTACCCCTTTGTGCTCAACCACATAACGCGTAATTACAGTCATATTTACTCTCCAGTAACTGGCTATTTTATAACCATAACACAAATACTTTAAAATACTGGGTTACGATTAATTCAGTCTTTTCTGTTTCATTATAAATACTGTATAAACCACTGTATAAAAAGTCAATAAAAAGTTTTAATTAACCTTATTGAATGAGTTTTCAGTAGACATAAAAAAGGCGATTAACCTAAGGTTAATCGCCTTCATAAAATAATGTTTAAACAAGATTAAGCCTTACGGCGAAACCCAAATAAAGCCAAGCTAGCTAGCGCAAGAATAGTTATTGTTGCTGGAGCTGATACTACCGATATATTGGCTGATGCACTGTTAAATGAAGACGGACCAAAAAAATTGGTAGTTGCAAAACCTTCAAATAAGTCGCCTACAGTGTTTGAAGTAGTGGCTACAGTTGAGCCGTAACCAACTGCAGTAAATTCAAACGTACCAAGTAATATGTTGCTGCCAAATAATCCAGGGACTTTAGCAGCACCACCAATACCATCATCTGAAATCAAAGAGCTAAAATCACCACCTAGCGTAAAACTATCTAAGTTAAGCACACTGCTATCAGACAAATCAAGATCCAACCCCCAAGTTAGAATAGAATCGACTTGAGTGGTGACATCCACATATAAGTCGAGATTAAAAGTCTCGTTCAACCCAACTTCAACATCACTTTGATCAAATGACAAAACTAAGTCTGCATGGGCACTAAAAGTACTCACCAACAAACTACCTGCTACGACAAATGCTTTAAGCACTTTACTATTAAGAATTACATTTTTCATTGTATACATCTCTATTTAAAATTTAATTATTGGCTGCATACTAAAAAAGCAAGCAGCCGGTTAATATTATTGGCTTAGGAACAACTGATACCAAGCTTGCAAATCTAACGGTGAAATCACGCCGTCTTCATCGTAATCGGCAAGGGCATTAAAGTTTGCATCCCCACTCGCACTTCCCAACATTCCTAATATGGCAAAGTAGTCATTAAAGTTAATGTTACCGTCTTGATTAACATCAGCTGAAGTTACTGACTCAAATGAAGGCGCATCAAGCTGCAAAGCAATCAAAACAGGATCATGATCTGACATGCGGTAAACATCAGGCGCATAATAATCTGCGATATGATTGTCCTTTTTGAAGTTGGTGTTGTAATCCAGTGCTACAGGCTCATCAGCATTAATATGCCATTCAGTCACATCCACCACTTTAGCTAAGGCTTTGTTGTTAGCTAATGCATGATCTAAGTAGCCTAACTGAGCATTAAAGCTATAAGAATAAGCCTTATCACCACCAAAATAGTGAACTAAGTTGGTATAACCAGCAGATTCAATTTTAGCGATAGGGTCTTCTTTAGCATAAGCATTTAAATCACCTAAGATAATTGTTGGCACATCTGAAAAATCAGTAGCAATAAACGCTGTTAATGCTTCGGCTGCACGAGTACGAGTGAGGTTACAATTACCTTGCCCGTTGGTCACATCATCGTCGCCACTACCACAACTTGAACCTTTAGATTTAAGGTGGTTAACACTTACCGCCAATTCTTCGCCGTTTTCAGTTAACGCAAATTTTTGCACCAAAGCTGGACGGTTTTTGCCGTCGTTGAATAATGGACCTTGAGCATCAGAGATAGAATTATCACTGCTTAACACGCCTAAGGTTCCAGCTAGGGAAACTTTGGCTGGTTTATAAATCAAAGCAACTGAGATAGCGTCAGTACCTACTGGACCTTGAGTGTTAACAACGGCATAGGAATTTTCACCCATTACATCATTAATACCAGCCACTAAATCAGCAATGGCAGAGCCTTCGCCAGTACCACTATTTTCAATTTCCATTAATCCAAGGATATCTGCATCCATAGCCACAATTGCGGCCACTGTTTTGGCTTTTTGACGAGTAAACTCTTCAACACTTTCCGCGCCTCTACAACCCAAATTACTTGGACCACAAACGTTGCCGGGTATGTCTAAGGTATTGAAATAATTAAGCACATTTAAACTAGCAAGGGTTAAATTGCCTTTGTTTAAATCTGGCTCACTGGTTCTTTCGTTAGTATTAACAAACGTTGGGACTGTGGTTGGAAGGATCACATAATCGCCAAAACTATAATCCACCACACCCGTCAAAGTTGACACTGTATCACCTAATCTTAATGAGTTACCGGCAGACAAACCACCAGTGGGATAAGGGATCAATTCAGGATTTTGCGAAGTAGAATCATCCGCCAATATAATTTGATCTAGAACATTCGAAGCTTGTAAATCCATCGCTTCTTGTGACCCAGGTGTAAATACGTTGGTTGGTTGAAACAACAATTTAGACGATAAAGTCGTTTGACCATATCGCAATAATTCATAAGTGTTAGTTACCACCAATTCTTGGGTACTACTGACTAACATGCCTTCTAACGCTTCGATGTCTGTATCAGTATTAAACGGTAAACTTAACGCACTCGCTGTCGCGTTATCACTACCACAGGTTAATGGTGCTTCAGTTATGGTTAACTGTGTTTTATCGAAAAACTCTTCAACATCACCGATAACACGCACTATCGAACCAGCAGTTGGTAATGTTCCAGCATATGCAACAAACAGCCCTTCTGACGTTTGGCTGTCAGCGTCCATATCTACATCTTCTTCTTGAATAAAGAAGCCGCCAAAGTTTGGGTAACCGCCTGTCACAATTGCTTCTACAACATGAGTTTCACCCACTAGTGGAGAAACGTCAGCATTGCCTTGAATAGCACTAATTAAGGTGGCAGGGTCGGCACAAACACCAACACTGGTTGTGGGTTCTTCTCCACCATCATCGCCACCAGCCCCATTACCACTGCCTGCATAATCACCGATAGGAAATGGATTAGTCGCAGAATCATTAGTACTTTGATTGTCCAGTTCGTTTGTACCACTTAACACCCAACTCTCTAGATTAAAACTCGTACCGTCTGGTCCAGTATTCGGTTTTCTAGCCGCCCAACCATCCATGTAGTCCCATGCTGTACCAGTGCCGTCAGTGTCTATATCACCAAACACATCTACCACAGTACCGTCTTTAAATAGTTCAATAGCATCATCACCATTGATACTTGCAGCACTTGACGTGTCAGTAGGGGCAAATCCAAAGAAAGCTTCAAAATTGGTCGACTCAGAAGCAATGTAAAGGTAATCACCTTTTTTCGCAGAACCCGAAAATGTAAACTCTTGACCGTCGGAACCACCACCATTATTGGCAGAGCCAAATCCAAAGACGCTTAAATCTTGGATATCTGTCGCAGCAAAAAACTCAACCACTTTTGGTGTGCCACCAGTCAAAGAGGCATCTACAACACCGGTAATAATGAGCTTTTCTTCAACATAAAAACTGCCTGTCGGAAATGTTGGATCTGCAGAGGAATTATCACTGGTACCATCTAGTGAATTTTTTCCACTAAAAGTCCAATTATCTAAATTAAAAGTACTGCCATCAGGCCCAGTGTTAGCCACACGATATGCCCAACCATCAAGGTATTCCCAAGCTTGATTCGTACCATCTGTGTTAATATCACCAAAGGTATCGACCACCTCACTACTACAAAATAACTCAATGGCATCATCACCATTTATGTTAGCTGCGGAAGTGGTGTAATCAGGTAAAAATCCAAAGAAGCTATTAAATCCAACGGATTCAGAGGCCACATAAATAAAGTCACCCGCACTTGCTGACACGGCATCAAATGTAAATTCTTGGCCATCAGATCCTCCACCATTATTCGCAGAACCTATTCCACAAACACTTAAATCTGCTATATCACTGGTGACAAACAACTCTATTGCTTTTGGAATACCACCAGATAAAGGTCCATCAATTACACCACTGATAATAATATCTGCGGCACTAACTGGCGTTTCATCGACAGGATCTTCGCCATTATTACCATCGTCAGGAACTTCTTCGTCCGGAGTATCTGGTTCTCCATTATCTTGACCTGAATCACATTCTGCGGCTGGATATAAAATATCCACCCAAGATGGGTTATCAGTGTATGGGTTTCGGTTACCTTGCAACTCGTAAATACGATTATTACGAGTACGCTCAGCGTCATCAACCGGATCAGCAAGGTGCCAAGCATTTAATGTACACAACATGCCTAATTTACTTTCACTGGTTGTGGTTAA
Source organism: Paraglaciecola sp. (assembly GCF_051252315.1). GTDB lineage: Bacteria > Pseudomonadota > Gammaproteobacteria > Enterobacterales > Alteromonadaceae > Paraglaciecola. The sequence continues at coordinate 6,885 of NZ_JBPOFP010000076.1, forward strand.
ACGGTTAACCAGTTGTAGGTCAGGAGTTGAGTCACTGCCAAACCCTTCGTAACGTGTGTCCATATAAAACATCATACGGGCGACATCGCCTTTAATGTCATCTCTTGGTTCAAAAGAATTGCTATCGACCCGATTGATTGTGCTTTCTGCAAGAGGGCTATCACTATTATCAAAATCTAGGTTGCCCCTAGAACTATTGATACTAATATCCGTAGGCCTCAAGTGATGAATATCGGTATAAGCTTCAAGAGAAGAGCTTGAAAAACCATGACTTTTAGGCCAAGAGTGTTCACGATTCCAATTATCTGGATTACTACTAGCGGCGCCACTGCCGTTAGTCGATTTAGCTTGTGAACGATTGCTGTACCACAAAACTACATTGTTGGTATTAGCTAGATCTTCATCCGTATAAGTTAACGCAGTCCAAACATCTGCATAAGATAAGTTTTTATGCCCAGTCGTAATAATGTCGTTTACAGCTAACTTAATTGTGGCTGCCGATGAGTTTGCATCAACTTCGACTTGAGCTGCAGCGTAATAGCTGCTCGCATCAAATGTACTAATATCCACAATTTTTGGTACATCTGGACAATTAGTACACACAATACCGCTAATGATACTTGGGTCTTGTGTACCAGGCTCACTATCATCGCCGTTTGAGTTATCGTCCCCGCCCGAGTTATCTTCGCCGCCTTCAGAGTCCTCTTCTTCAGGATCAGATTCACCGATTATAAAACTTTGATTATTGTTAATTGTGCTTGAAGTAGATACAGCCGCCGATTGCCAACTAAAGTCAGTATATTGGCTACCGTCAGTACCTGAAAGTTGCAACGAATAACCTATGGGTGTTGAGCTTGTTTCTGACACACCAATATCTTCACTAGTCATGCCCACGGCACTGCCATTAGCTGCCGTTAAACTCCCTTCATAACTTAAAAACTGAATTACCACACCACCAGCATCTACTAATGCCACACCATCAGGCGAACCATTTTGAATGCCATTCGAGCCAGTTGTCACCGTGGCAAAACGCAAACCATCTTGGGTAGTTTGAGTGTCAAATGTGAGGGTGCTATATAAAGTGTTATTTGAGCCATTATAAAGCTCTAGTGTATAACCCGTTAAATCTGTTGTTTCAGGTGCAACAACTTCAATAAACTCACCCGTATCACCACCATCATTATCGTAATGTATTTCATTTATAAACACATTTGTTGCTTGTGCTGAGGACGCACAGAGCAGTGCTATCAGCGCGGGGATTTTGTATTCCATGTATATTCCTTGTATGTAAAGTCGAAATTCGACCATTTAACTGTCAAAACTTTGAGCATGATCATCGTGGGCTTTCGTGTCAATTTAATGACAAAAAAGCTAAACATACCGACTCCCGATCCATTTATTGACCATTCAGTCTGGTTTTTAGCAATATTTATTCCATTTTTTATATACAAACCAATTAGTTATAAATTTTGCAAAAAACCTGAAATATATTTTTACACTGTTATCAATGCAATGTACTTGCACTATTTATAAACCGGCCTATTATATAGATATCATTATGATATCAAATAGAGGCAATTATGATTACTGAAAAGAAAGGGTTTTCAATTAATGGTTACTTGGCATTTTTCGCCGTATTACCATTATTACAAGTTGGATTTGGCTATGTATTATTCAGTGAAACAAACATTACAATTGGTGTAATAGGCTCAGTGTTAACTCTGGTTTGCTGGGGTGGTTTTTTTATGGTGCAGCCTAATCAAGCCAAAGTTATGACTTTATTTGGAAGCTATGTAGGCACTGAAAAACGTAACGGGTTACGTTGGACGGTTCCATTCTTTATGCGTAAAACCGTGTCATTACGGATCAGAAACTTTGAATCAGCAAAAATTAAAGTTAACGATAATTTAGGCAACCCAATTGAGATCGCCACGATTGTTGTTTGGGCTGTTACCGATTCTGCAGAAGCTTCCTTTGAAGTCGATGATTACGAAAGCTACGTCACTATTCAAAGTGAATCAGCCTTGCGTAATTTAGCTAGCAGTTATTCTTATGATCCTCAATCTGATGATGAAAGTGATGTCGCACTGCGTAGCCATCCTTTAGAAATATCAGAAAAACTTAAACAAGAAGTACAAGACCGTTTAGGAAAAGCCGGATTAACAGTTCACGAATCCAAAATTAGTCATCTAGCTTATGCTCCAGAAATTGCCAGTGCCATGTTACAAAGGCAACAGGCAACGGCAATTATTGCCGCTCGTAGTAAAATTGTTGAGGGTGCTGTGGGTATGGTTGAAATGGCATTGGATAGGCTCAAAACCCAAAACGTGGTGGACTTAGATGAAGAACGCAAGGCTATGATGGTAAGCAATTTATTAGTGGTTTTATGTGGTGATAAAAATGCTCAACCCATAGTAAATAGCGGTAGCTTGTACTAATTCAATTAAATAGAAGAAGCAATAACTATGTCTAAAAAAGCATTTCCCTTAAGGATTAATGCCGACGTATTAGCTGCAATGCAACGTTGGGCAGATGACGACCTGCGTAGCGTCAATGCACAGATTGAATATGTTCTGCGTGATGCACTAGTTAAACACAAACGCGTTAAATTGGTGCAAAAAATGACAACCATTATTGAAGAGATTGAAGACCCTAAAAATGCAAAAAAGGCCGACTAGTCGGCCTTTTTTATATAACAGTTTAATTGCACCATCTTCTCAACAACACCAAAGGAAATAGAAGTAAACTTAACCAAGCTATGCTTCCGCCACTTTCATGGATCACCACAACTTGGTCAACGTACACCTCTTCATAGTTTTCACTTTCTAAGGGTAATAAATATAAATCTGCGTCATTAGTACCGTCTAAAGTGGCCACTAACTCATTAGAATAAGCATCATATAACTCGATTAATACTTCATAATCAGCTGAAATAAACCCCGTCAATAATTCACTCTCCACGACAAAGCTATCATTGTTATTATCGGAATAAATATTAAAATTAGAAGTAGTATGATACTCCTTAAATACCTCTCCTTTGGCTAAATACAACCTAGCGTAAACCTCTGCGTGATTAAATTCAGTATCCGCATCAAATTCCACGGTGAAATGATTATAAAACCCATCTCTGTCTTCATCTGAATGTAATGTCACCCATGCATCGTATACCCAAAATGTTTGATCTAAATTATTGGCATTAGGGCGAATAGTCAGTGTTCTGGCATTCGCTGTTTGCCTAGTTTTAGCGTTGTCAGTGTTGTTTTTCCCTGTTTTACTTTGCTTAGACATACTTTGAATTAACGTTTGATTACTAGCCGTTTTGTTAATTTCATCACTTGTTTCATTGAACTGTTTTTCAATTGATTTAACGGTCCAAGATGTCTCCGTCTGCTCGGCCATCACACTGCCGCTAATCAACAAACTGCCAGTAATCATTAAACTAGAAACTGTATGTAATATTAATTTTTTCATGTCACTCTCCTTTAGAACTTATAGCCAGTTTGGACTAAGAAGGATGAACGAAAACTGAAGATAAAATTAACTAAGTGTTTTTATTAGAAAGACAAAGTCATAACATGAAAATTTTTGCAAAACTCAACGATGGAAAAATTTAAATATGGGGAAAAATATAAGCAGAGATACAAATAGAACGACAAAATAGGAGCTGCAAGTGTAGCTGCGCTATGAACAACTACACATTAGAGACATTAACAACCCAAAATTAAGGTTATCTAAACCCCCTCTTATCTTTAATTAATTCATAGGCAGCTTGAATGTCTTGGGCTTTGTTCTTTGCCAGCTCCAAAGCTTGTTTAGGTAAACCTTTCGACACCAATTTATCGGGGTGATGTTCACTCATTAATTTACGATAGGCTTTTTTAATACTTTTATCATCTTGAGCCTTTGACACACCTAATATTTTATAGGCATCGTCTATTGATTGCTGTGATGTATAAGCAGAACGTTTTCCACCGGCTCCCTGTTGACCACCTTGTCTAAAACGCATCTCTGCTTCAAACGCAGACAATAAATACAATAAGTCATTGGATGTAAAACCTAAATACGTGGCGACTTTTTCTAGTATGACTTGTTCAGCTTTATCTAATTTTCCATCAACATAAGCAGACTGAATGAGAATTTCTAAATAAACTTGCAGAATATCTCTTCGCCCATGACAAGACTCTTTAAATTCTTTAATCGTTTCTTTAAGTGCAAAATCTGCGGCTTTTCCATCTCGAAACGCTTGCTGAGCTTCAACACGTACCTCTCCATCCAAGCCCATTTGATTCATTAGTGTGCTGGCCATCTGGATTTCTTCAGTACTTACTTTTCCATCTGCTTTGGCTATATGTCCCATCACCGAAAACAAGGAATGAAAGAAAATGGCCTGTGATTTAAACTGGTCCTGGCTAGTAAAGAAGCGACTAAAACCACCCATCTGATTAAAATCTCGGCTATAACCTTTATCAAATAAATGGCCTACAAAAAATCCCAATATGGCACCGGGTATTCTTCCAAACATAAATCCAAAAATGGTCCCTAAAATTTTACCTGTCATAATTTTTTTAGTGTGCCTTTTACTTATTTAGCTATTGTTTAATTGTTCTAACCTTTGTGGGGTCCCCACATCAGTCCAGCTCCCCATGTAATGCTGAGCTGTGATGGTTTGTTTAGAAATGCCATCAAAAAATAACGGTACCAAAGATTTCACTTCGACTTCTTGTCCCAGAAAAAAATCTTTGTGGTATTTTGCAATACCACTAAAGGTTAATTTTTTCTGGCCTGACTCAACTAACTTTTGACCAGCTAAGTAGAAATCGCCTTTTAAATTATGCTCTGGATTATTCACTAACACTAAATGCGCCCTACCTGCCGATATTTCAATGGGTAACTCATTAAAATCAAAATCAGTAAATACATCACCGTTCACCACAGTGAAACAAGATTCATCTTCATTTTGACATAATAGAGGTAAGGCTTGAACAATACCTCCAGCGGTTTCTAAAGCTTGTTGTTCTGGTGAATATAAGATCTCTAATGCAAATTGTTTTCCATCACCAAGCTGAGCTTCTATTTGTTTTCCCAGCCAAGCATGGTTTATCACCACCCTTTGATAACCTGCTTTTTTTAATGCCAGTAGATGATGTTCTATTAACGCCTTACCTTGCACAGTTAATAGTGGTTTAGGCACCTTATCCGTCAGTGGTCGCATTCTTTCACCTCTGCCAGCAGCCAATATCATAGCGGTTTTTGTCGTCATGATTTTGCCCCTTGTTTAATGACAACTGAGGGTAAAACATCACTAGAGATAAATTCGACCAACGTCTTTAATTCTGAATATTGTTGACCAACTTCGATGATGTATTGCAAAGTGCGAGGAATATCTTTTAGATACACGTCTTTATGATCCCTTAATTTCAATCTGGCAAAAATCCCACTGGCTTTGATGTGTCTCTGAATACCCGTAATATCAAACCACACTTTAAAATCGTTCCATGGGTACTGCGAAAAGTATTCTTGATGCCACTCTTTTGTCCAAGTGTCGACCGATTCTTCGGGCCACTTTTGATAACAATCACGTAATAAAGACACCCCATCATAAGTTATTGGACCAATCACGGCATCTTGAAAATCAATGATCCCGATGGTTTTATCTTCTAGCAACATTAAATTACGAGAATGAAAATCTCTGTGCACACCAGCAGTGGGTTGTGACAAAAATACATGGGAGATAAAAGCAAAACTGGTTTTGAGCATATTAGATTGAGATGTAGACAAATTAAGTTGTAAATACTCAGTCAATAACCACTCGGTAAAAATGCCTAATTCCCTTTGTACAAATTCATGATCATATAAAGGTAACTTCCCCTTTGCCGTTGCCTGACAACTTTGAATAGCAGGAATACAGGCTAAAGCACGTTTATATAAATGGTCACATGACTTATTATTTAACGCTTGAGCAAATTGTCCTTCGCCAAAATCTGTTTGACAATAGAAGCCCATTTCTAAATCGAATGCGTATATGCTTGGCACGTTAACACCCGCCTGACGATAACTTTCAGCCACATCAATAAACCGACCACAATCTTCTACTTTAGGTGGAGCGTCAACGGCTATTATCCATTGTCCCTCATATAAAAATCGAAAATAACGACGAAAACTGGCATCTCCTGAAACTAATTGGAGTTCTTTGCACTCAAAGTTAGTAGACTGATTTATCCACTTTTGCAGTTGTTGTTGGCGAATTAGGTGTTGATTCAACTGAAATCTCTATACATAAATTGAAGCTTGAATGTTTGCAAGAATGGCGAAATATAGCTTTTTTTGCAAGTCTACTGGTAAATCATCTCGAAACCCTTAAAATTGACTCTTTAAATGCTGTAATTAAACCAACATTAGGCCACTTTTTACTTGTCTAGTATACAAAACACCCAATTTACACTTTATTTGCTGTTATCGATGACAGTTGGGCTTGCCCATGCTCAAGAGGTTTGTTTTGTACCTGCCCCTGAGCCAAATCTTGAGAATTCCTTACTTGACGGGCAAATTCAGGTCAAATCGCAAGATAGTGAAATCAACCAAGATACCTTCGCTCATTTTAAAGGTAATGTCGAAATAGACAGTAAACAAGCTAAAATTACGGCTAATGAAGCAATATTCGATCGCCAAACCCAAACTTTAAAAGCCACAGGAAATGTTGGCTTTTTAGATAAACACATCACAGTATCCAGTAAACAAGTTCAACTTAACCGAAGTTCTAATGAGTTATTAATAGAAGACTCATCTTATGCTTTAAATAAAGTTCAAGGGCATGGTCAAGCTGAGAAAATTGCGATAGGCAAACAATCAGGCATTAATTTAATTGAATCCAGTTTTAGTACTTGCCCAGTTGATGATGAGGTATGGCGGATTCAAGCAAGTAATATTGAATTCACACCTGATCAAGCCCGAGGTGTCGTGAAGCATGCACGTTTCTACATCAAAGGTGTGCCTGTTTTATATTTGCCGTATTTCTCATTTCCAGTCAATGATCAAAGACAATCAGGTATTTTGTATCCTAGCTTTAATAGTAATAGCTCCACAGGGATTGGTATTGAACAACCGGTTTATTGGAACATTGCACCGAATTACGATTTAACCTTAAGTCCTAGAGTGATGACTAAACGGGGTCTACAACTAAAAACAGAATTCCGCTATTTAACTCAGCAACACGCGGGACAAGTTAATTTAGAATATTTAGCCAATGATATGGAACTGGACGATAACGGTGACAGCGACAGTGACAGATATTTCTATCGTTTTGTGCATACAGGCCGAATTGGTGAAAACTGGCAAGTTCATGCAGATTTAAATGGACTAAGTGACGATAACTATATAGTTGATCTCGGTTCTAATTTTTACAATAGAGCCGATACCCATTTGTATAAAACCTTTGGCATGAGTTATTTTTCGGAGGACTTAAGTCTAACAGCCCAATTTCGAGATTTTGAAGTATTAGGTGATCATCCAGATAGCTACCGTGCATTACCTGAAATCCGCTTAGATTATTTGACCGACTTAGCATTTAATACCGAATTTGAAATTCATTCTGAGTTAGCGTATTTCGAAAGTGCTGAATTAGAAAAACCAAGTGCCACACGTTTTCATATCGCGCCAACGCTGCGAATACCTTATCAAAATCAATGGAGTGAGTTTGTTGCTGAAGCCACAGTTATGCATACTCATTATTTGCAAGAAAACCTTCAAGGCACCACCTTAGACAAAGAAGTCACTCGTACAATTGGTCAAGCTAAACTGTACGGGGCATTGGCATTTGAAAGACCAATCAATTTGTTCGGAAATCAAGCGATTCAAACATTAGAGCCTAAAGTACAATATCTTTATACAAGCTTTGAGGATCAATCAGATATTGGTTTATACGACACCACTCGAATATTTAAAAACTTCTCAGGCTTATTCCGAGGACAAGAATTTACCGGCTTAGATCGGATTAGTGATAATAATCAAATTACACTTGGTTTAACCTCACGTATAATAGACAACAACCATCAAGAACTCTTTAAATTAAGCTTAGGCCAAATATTTTATTTATCAGACAGTCGAATTACGGATATTGCCCAAGAAAAAGATCGCTCTGCCTTAGCCGCAGAGTTAGACTGGCAAATTGGTAGCAAATGGTATGCTCACACGGAAGCACAAGTTTCTACTAGCACTGATAAAATGCAACGCAGTAGTATTTCGTTAGAATATCAAATGAGCGAAAACAAAATATTGCAGATTAACCATAGATTTATTCGTGATCTTTCTTCGGAAGAGATTAATCAAGTTGGTATTACGGCGAGCTGGCCATTAGCCAAAAACTGGCAATGGGTAGGACGTTGGTACCAAGATACTAAGAAAAAAAGAACGGTTGAAACCTATACAGGTGTAAAATATGAGTCTTGCTGTTGGACAATTAGTTTAGTAGCTCAACGTCATTTAAGTAACCGTTTTGATATGACTGGTGCACAAAGCACTGATGAATTTGAATCAGGCTTTCATGTATACTTCACCAGTCGAAATTTATTAAAAGAAGGCTTGTTTGGTTACAGACGCCCATACTTGTTGAACTAATTGAAGTTTGCGGCCACTAAGTTTTTCAAACATTTATCAACACTTTAGTGTGTTTTATAAACAAGCGTGATTTATCAACGCTTTAACGAGAAAGTAAATAACATTATGAAAGTATTAGCAGTTGCTCTTTTTATTGGTTCTTTAGTCTCTATGCCGGCAAAAGCCGCACCAGAGATGTTAGACAGTGTTTCTGTCATTGTTGACCAAGGTGTAATATTAGAAAGCCAAATCAAAGACTTAGTCGCAACAGTAAAACGTAATGCGATGTTAAAAGAACAGGCTTTACCATCAGACAAAGCATTAAGAACCCAAGCCATTGAAAAATTAATTGTGGACAGCTTGCAAGTTCAAATGGCAGAAAGAATGGGGATCCAAGTGAGTGACCCTCAACTTGAACAAACGATTGCTAATATTGCTCAAGGTCAAAAAATGACCACCGCACAACTCAGAGAACAAATTGCCAAAGAAGGTACCACTTACACTAAGTATCGAGAAGAGATCCGTAAAGAGTTAATGTTAGGTGAAGTGCGAAGAGCAAATGTTCGTCGCCGGGTTTATATCACTGAGCAAGAAATAAATAACCTAGTCAAGTTAATTGAAGAACAAGGAAATCAACAAGCTGAATTTCACCTTGGTCACATTTTGATTGAGTTCCCAAGTGAACCTACAGACGAAGATATAGCACAAGCTAAGACTCGAGCAGCCAAAGTTATTGAGCTTTTAAATAAAGGTTCTGACTTCACAAAGGTGGCAACGGCCTCTTCTGGCGGTCCAAAAGCTTTAGAAGGTGGTGATTTAGGCTGGATGAATATTAACTCTATGCCAACCTTATTTGCCGAAGCGGTACAAAACAAAACCAAAGATGAACTAGTGGGTCCAATCCGAAGTGGTGCTGGATTTCATATTCTTAAAATAAAAGATTTACGAGGCATTGAAAAAGTAGAAGTATCAGAAGTAAACGCTCGTCATATTTTGATCACTCCTTCTATTATTTTAAGCGATGAAAAAGCTGAAAAAATGCTTAAAGAATTTAGAGAACAATTAATCGCAGGGGAAGCTGATTTTGCAGACTTAGCCAAAGAACACTCTGCCGATCCAGGTACAGCCTTAAAAGGTGGAGAACTAGGCTGGGCCGACCCAAGTATTTATGATGCTACCTTTCGCGATACTCTAGGCACGCTTGAGATTGACGAAATCAGTAAACCGGTGAAATCTCAATTTGGCTGGCACATCATGCAATTGCTTGATAAACGAATTGGAGATGCAACCTTAAAGCGTAAACAAGACAAAGCTCACAACTTGTTGTTTCAGCGTAAATTTGCCGAAGAGTCCGACACTTGGATCCGAGAAATTCGTGCCAGTGCTTATGTTGAATTGATCGCTAGAAAAGATAATAAATAAGTGAAACCTTTAAAAATAGCTGTTACCCCTGGAGAGCCTGCGGGCATTGGCCCTGACTTAGTGCTAGCTGTCGCTCAAAAAGAGTGGCCTGCACAGCTGGTTATTTTTGCTGACGGCAACATGTTGAAACAGCGAGCCCAACTACTAGGCTTACCTATTACCTTAGTTGAGTACAATGCGGATTCAGAAGAGTTATTACCCGCTGGGCATCTATATCTAGTCGATATTAAAACTGATATACCTGTCGTTTGTGGCGAGTTAAACAGTGATAATGGCCATTATGTGGTTGAAACTTTACGTCAAGCTTGCCGAAAAAACATGGACGCTGAATTTGATGCCGTGGTAACAGGCCCTGTTCACAAAGGCTCGATAAATAAAGCGGGGATATCCTTTAGTGGACACACAGAATTCTTTGCTCATGAATCGAACACCAATGACGTAGTTATGATGTTGGCGACAGAAGGACTAAGAGTTGTTCTTGCCACTACACATATTCCTTTAGCCTACGTTTCAAAAGCCATAACCTTTGAAAGGCTACACAAGGTTTTGCATATAGTGAATACCGATCTAATGCTCAAGTTTGGGATCAAAAAACCCCATATTTTTGTATGTGGACTTAATCCACATGCTGGAGAAGATGGGCACCTAGGCAATGAAGAAATACTAGTGATTACACCAGCACTAGAGGCATTAAGAGCCGAGGGATTAAATATCACAGGCCCTTTACCGGCTGATACTATTTTTAATCCTAAATACTTAGAGCAAGCCGATGCTGTATTAGCTATGTACCACGACCAAGGATTACCAGTATTAAAATATAAGGGATTTGGTTCATCAATTAATATCACCCTAGGTTTACCCTTTATTCGCACTTCAGTTGATCATGGTACAGCCTTAGAATTAGCTGGAACAGGTGAAGCTGACACAGGTAGTTTTATTTTGGCCATCGAAAAAGCACTTTCAATAGCAGCAGAAAAACAATGAGCAAACAACATTTAGGCCACACAGCACGCAAACGTTTCGGTCAAAACTTTTTACACGACAATTACGTTATTGACCAAATTGTGAGTGCTATAGCACCTCAAAAAGGTCAACATATGGTTGAGATCGGGCCTGGCTTAGGCGCTCTCACCGAGCCCGTTTGTGAATTATTAGACTCACTGACTGTGGTTGAGTTAGATAGAGACCTTGCTCAGCGTTTGAGAACTCACCCTTTCATTGCTCGTAAGTTAAATATTATTGAAGCAGACGCACTAAAGTTTGATTTTTCAGAAATAATGTTGGATGAAAAGCCACTTAGAATATTTGGCAACCTGCCCTACAATATTTCTACCCCCCTAATGTTCCATTTATTTTCATTTGCAAATAAAGTACAAGATATGCATTTTATGTTGCAAAAAGAGGTAGTTAATCGCTTAGCAGCAGTACCGGGAAATAAAAACTACGGCAGATTGTCAGTCATGGCTCAATACCATTGCCAAGTTATTCCCGTGATTCAAGTACCCCCTGGTGCATTTAATCCACCACCTAAAGTCGACTCTGCTGTTGTAAGACTCATTCCACACAAAGAAAAACCTGTTTCTTTAATTAACGAATCCTCACTTCACACCGTTTGTGCAAAGGCATTTAACCAAAGACGTAAAACCATTCGCAATAGTTTGAAAGAATGTATCACTGAGCAACAGTTAATTGACTTAGGCATTAATCCTGAATTACGAGCAGAAAACCTATCTTTACAGCAATATGCACAGATAGCTAATGCAGTTGATTCATTCAAACAAACTTAGCATTTAATAAATTGAGGACACTTAAAACTTATGCAAAGCTCCACAAGCATTATTGTAAAGGTGCAAACTCAATATTTGAGTGATCGTACAACCGGTGAAAATGAATACCCCTTTGCCTATAAAATTACTATCTCAAATACTAGTAATAAGTTAGTACAACTCATTAATCGTTATTGGTTAATAACAGATGGAAATGGTAAAAAAACAGAAGTGCATGGTGAAGGTGTCATAGGGCAACAGCCATACATTCGACAAGGCCAGTCATTTTCATACACGAGCGGTGCAGTCTTAGAAACACCTGTGGGGACTATGCAGGGTTATTATGAGATGAAAAGTGAATCAGGCGAATGGTTTCAAACTCCTATAGAATTATTTAGTTTAGCTGTTCCTAACATAGTTAACTAAACAGGTCTTAAGAAAGTTATGGCAACTTATGTGGTTGGCGACATTCAAGCCTGTTTATCTGGGCTAAAAAAGTTACTTAAAAAAGTTAACTTTTGCCCTAAGAATGATAAATTAATCGCTGTTGGTGATTTAATTGGTCGAGGGCCACATGCATTAGAAACGCTGAAATTTTTGATGTCGTTAGGTGATAACTTCGACACCGTTTTAGGCAATCATGATTTACATTTTTTAGCCATTTTTGCCAAGGTACGCAAAGCTCACCCGAGCGACAAATTTGACAAACTTCTCGCTTCACCAGATATACATAAATACATCACTTGGCTCAGACAAAAACCATTAGCGTTAGCTTTAAACTCCAAAACTCTAATTTGCCACGCTGGTTTGTATCCAAATTGGTCGGTGAAACAAGGACTAAAATACAGTAAAGAAGTCAGTCGTCAATTACGCTCCGATAATTGGCAAAGTTTTTTAACTGACATGTATGGTTCAAAGCCCAAGATTTGGAGTGAGGAATTAAAAGGAGCAGATCGTACTCGTTTTATTATTAACGCTTTTACCAGAATGCGTTATATAGAAGAACACACGGCCCTAAACTTTGATTGTAAAAGCCCAGTAATCGAAGCTCCTGTAGGCCTCACTCCTTGGTTTGATATACCAAACCCACTATTGAAATCTGAACAAATTGTAATTTTTGGACATTGGGCGGCGTTGATTGGACACACTGGCGTCAAAAGATTTATTGGGTTGGACACAGGGTATTTATGGGGCCGTTCAATGACCCTAATAAACGCCAAAACAATGAAAAAATATTCAGTAGACAATAAAGAAAACCAATAATTAGCCGATAAATTTATTATAAATTATGCTGTATGGCTTCAAATTAAGTCTAAGTCAGTTATAGTTAGTGTTGTGAATCAATTTGATTAACAGATTTGCACTTAAAAAATAATAATAATACTCATTAAAGTCAGTACGGATACTGCTAACTTTATAAGGCAAAAAATGAAAATTACAGTCGCAAAACGTGTTGTAGGTGGTTTTTCTATTATCACAATACTTCTATTTATACTCGGCGTAGTCGCCGTTTCAAATTTAAACAGCATTGACCAAGCTACAGAAGAAGTAAATACACTTGCTTTACCCACAGTCACCGGTAGTAGCCAACTCAAAGTATCTTTCCTCAATATGGGCCGACTCGCTACCGAAGCATATTATGAGACATCTTTAGATTCTGTGAAGACCAAACAAACTGCATTTGAAGAAAGTGAAGCAAGTTTTAACAGCGAAATGCAGACATTAACGGGTGTCGTCAGTAAAGAAAAAGATTTACGTGCTTCTCTTGTGCAAACCGAAGAAATTTATAGACAATATATAGAGAACGTCAGTACTATTTTTGAGAATAAAAAAAATGGATTAGAGCAGCAAGCGAGAATACAGGACTTGCTTGGTGACATCGAAGACAATTCTGACGAAGCATCCTCGTTGATTTTAGATTTTTCCGATTTAGACGAAGTGCAAAGTAATAGGCAATTGAAAAAAGCTTCGGGAATAGCTAATGGTTTAGAGTCAGAGCTTTCGTCACTCATAGATGCTAGTTATGAATACATAAAAAGCGAAAGCTTATCGAGTGCCGATATTAGAAGTAACGATGTTAAGTTATCGATTACTAAAATCACGGCTATTATTAATGAAATACAAGCCGCAGAAAATGGCCAGGACGACTCAGATACCTTAAGCGAAGTATACGAGTATACTGACACCATTACTGACTCAGTAATGTCGTCAACAGGATTATTACAATCCCAATTACAAAGTTTAAACAATCAAAAACAAGCCAAAGAAGCCAAAGAAGCGTCAGAAGAAAACATCCAACAAGCTATTATTAAATTAAACGAACTATTAGCATTAGCCAATAAGAAAACTCAAGCATCTAAAGATGATGTTTCTAGTTCTGTTAGTATGGGAATGACTTGGACCATAATTATCGCATTAATTTCAATATTAGTGGCTGCAGGCATAGCATACGTAACTGTTATGGCTATTATTAAACCTCTTCATAAAGTGAATGACATGCTTAAGGTTGTCTCTACTGGAGACTTAACCCGTAAACTAGATGACTCATCAGATGATGAGTTTGGTGAATTAGCCACTAACTGCAATAACTTAATAGACAGCTTAAAAACGCTAATCTCAGGCATTAGTTCTCGTGCAGCACAGCTAGCCTCTGCTGCAGAAGAAACGTCTGCAGTGACTAGCCAAACTACTATTTCAATCCAAGAGCAAAAGTCTCAAGTCGGTCAGGTTGCTGCGGCTACCACTGAAATGCACAGTACTTCACAACTTGTGACGCAAAGTGCAGAAGACACACTTAATCAAATTAAACATGCTGATGTTGAAGCTGAAAAAGTGAAAAGTATCTCTGAAGAAAACAGACATACCATTGAAGTGTTAGCAAAAGACGTTGAACAGGCTGCAGAAGTCATAAACAAACTTCATCAAGATAGTGCCAGTATTGGCGGTATTTTAGATGTTATTCGTGGTGTTGCCGATCAAACAAACCTACTCGCACTTAACGCTGCAATTGAAGCCGCGAGAGCTGGAGAACAAGGTCGAGGCTTTGCTGTCGTTGCGGATGAAGTTAGAACCTTAGCCAGTCGAGTACAACAATCGACTCAAGAAATTAATTCGATGATTGAAGTATTACAAGCTGGAGCTGAAAAAGCAGTAGCGGTAATGAATCAAGGTAAAGAGCAAACCACTGTGTGTGTAGAACAAACTGAAAATGCCTCTCATGCCTTACAATCAATTACGGATGCTGTACACAAAGCATATGATGTCAGCAGTCAAATTGAGCAATCTGCTCGCGAGCAAAACATTGTTTCTCAAGAGATAAGCCAAAAACTTGAAAATATAGTGAACTTAGCTGAAGAAACCTCTGTTGGTGCGCATCAAACTTCTGATTCAAGCCATGAAGTGGCTAAGTTAGCCGAAGAATTGCAAAGCTCAGTACAACAATTCAGAGTCTAGTTTCAAATCTATTTTTAATAGTATTAAAAAAACCGGCGAAAGCCGGTTTTTTTATGGCTAAGCCATTTTATGTGCGACGCACACTTATTTACTTTGTTCACAAGGCATGGCTTCGCGACAGAGCATTCGCAAGCTCACTAAAGCATTCACGTCGTTCACTGCAATCCATTGCGTTTTTGATACACCATCCCTGCAGTACCTGAGGGCTTCTTTTCAACAGCAAAAAGAAGTCTCCAAGAAATGCCGAACTCCTGACAAAAGCCTGCCTTTGATATTTAGGTAAAATTTTAACGGACTTATGAAATTTAATTCGACTCATTTTATCCAAGATAAACAAC
>NZ_JBPOFP010000077.1:0-21414 GCF_051252315.1 Paraglaciecola sp.
ATTGTTATAATTTCGACGATAAGAATAATCTGCCACTAAGTGGCGATTGTGCCAATGAAAGCCTGAAAAATAGAAGCTAGGTCGAATGAAATGTCGTGCACTCCAGTAGAAACCAGCGCTTAAAATATAATGACTAGGGCTATGCCAATAGTGAGGAGGGTGATCATTCCACCACCAATCTCCATAGACATGGCGAGTATCATAATAAGGAATATACACCACTTCCTTGTCGTGATTTTGAATGACTATTTCTCCCGCATCTTGTTCCACATCGATATAGTCGTTGTCGTGCAAGTTTCCTTGGGCGTAGGCTTTTTGTCTGAGGTCTTGGACTGTATCGAGTACGCGTTCTTCATCGAATAAAAAAGTATTGCCTAAAGATTGTA
This sequence comes from Paraglaciecola sp., assembly GCF_051252315.1. GTDB lineage: Bacteria > Pseudomonadota > Gammaproteobacteria > Enterobacterales > Alteromonadaceae > Paraglaciecola. Next base: position 387 of record NZ_JBPOFP010000077.1, read on the forward strand.
ACCACTCTAAATCGTCACTTAATTTTTGCAGTAAATCATTGAATGGAACAAGTGCTTTAACACTGGGATCCCAATCCTTTTTTTCTACCGCGTTTAATGCCTCTTGTTCATCTAAATCTTTGTTATTTCTGCGCCAACGTGCTGCTTGCACCACTTCTAATGGATAGGTAGAGGCAACAAAAATATGGGATAGTAGGGTGTCGGGATACAAGGCTATAGGTGCCAGTATTTGATCTAGTTGGGCTTGGCTGATTTCACTTTCTTGCATATCAGCCGCCACATCTGCGGTTGAGGTATGTCTGTCTTCAGCTTGGGCAAGTTTGATCACACTGCCCACTAGGAAACATAGAACACATAAATAAATGAGTAGGTACTTTGCTTGATTTCGCATAACCCTTTCCTTTTGTCAAAATATGATGGAAACATCACTTGTACAATAGGTTATACACTAAGAAGTCTTAACCAAGCCTGAATGATAAGTTCAGTTGGCTATTTTTTAAGTAAACTTTCTGAAAAATGATGACCCAATTTTTCAGTTTTTGTGCGAATGTAATGCCGATTATCGTCAGTAATGCCATGATCTATAGGCGTGCGCTCTACAACGTTAATGCCCATTTTACTTAATGCTTCACTTTTTTTGGGGTTGTTGGTCATTAACTTAACGTTTTTTACATTGAGCTGCTCCAACATTAATTGGCAGATACTGTAATCTCGTAAATCAGCATCAAACCCAAGGTGTTCGTTAGCTTCGACCGTATCCATGCCTTCATCTTGTAGTTTATAAGCATGAATTTTATTTAATAAACCAATACCTCGCCCTTCTTGACGTAAATAGAGTAATACTCCTTTACCTTGTTCAACTATGTTTTGTAGGGCTTTTTCGAGTTGGGCTCCACAATCACAACGGGTGCTAAATAAAGCATCGCCTGTTAAACATTCTGAATGAATACGAATAGGCACAACATCTTCAACCTCCCAGTCACCATAAGAAAGCGCAACGTGCTCCTGCTGTGAGGTTTTTTCAACAAACCCATGGATTTGAAATTGACCTAACTTTGTAGGTAAATTTGCTGAGCTCACGTATTGGTATGTTTCTGTTTGATCGTTCATTAAGGTTTAGTTGTACTCTTTTCTGCAGCTTGGTCTGAGCAGCGCGATTATTTTATAAAATTGCACGAAGCGTATATGTGGGCATTATCTGCCAAAAGACAAGCCTTATCCAATAAAATTAACCTTAACGTGGACTAAATTGGGAGTCTAGACCCATATTAATTAAATCGATTGTCAGTTAATTTAATGGGCTAAAAGCGACGAGTGGGGCAGGTTTGGCTATGCCATATCCCTGAGCATAGTCGATTTTCATTTTCCCTAGTTCAACCATGATATCTGGGCTTTCGACAAATTCGGCTACGGTTTGCATGCCCATGGCTTTTGCTACGTCATTAATTGAGCGAACCATGGCCATATCTATAGGATCAATTAAAATATCTTTAACAAAACATCCATCTATTTTCAGTTGTTGCACAGGTAAACTTTTTAGATAGTTGTATGATGAGAAGCCGCTACCAAAATCATCTAGAGCAAATTTACAGCCTAAACTTTTGAAGGTTTTTATAAATTCTAAGGTTTCATCCATTTTTAAAATGGCCATGCTTTCAGTAATTTCGAAACATACTTTTGAATACGTGACTTGGTATTTTTCAAATGCATTTAATACAAATAATTTTAACTCTTTGTCTGCTAACGAATGGCCACTTAAATTGATATTAACTTGGATGAGTTGGGCATTGTGCTCTGGATTATTTGTTAGCCAAGCAAAGTAATTTTCAATCACCCATCGGTCAATTTGGGAGGTTAAATTGTACCGTTCCGCCGAAGGCAAAAATGTACCAGGTGAAATGACATTGCCGTCTTTATCTAACATGCGTATGAGTATTTCGTAATGATGCCCAGTATTGCTCTGATTTAGCGCTTGATAATGTTGGTAATATAATTCGAAGTGATTGTTTTCTAATGCATGATTAATCTTAGATAACCAAGACAGTTCAGATTCGTATCGCTGCACATGTTTGTCATCTTGGGAATAAGTGTGAATTTGATTTCGGCCTCTTTCCTTCGCCATATAACAAGCTGAGTCGGCCATACTTAAAAATTGTTCCGGTGTGCAAATATTATCTTGCCAGGAAACTTGTCCGATACTGATCCCTAGTGTGAATATATTTTTTTCCCATACAAAACGAAAATCACTCACCGTATTTAATACTTTATTAGCCAGTAGATATGCCATTTGGGCATCATCTTCTTCTAACAAAATTCCAAATTCATCCCCGCCTAACCTGGCAAGTGTTCCTTTTTCCGAAACTATTTTATCGATTTTTTGTGAAAGCTGAGTAATTAACATATCACCTGCTTTGTGCCCACAGGTGTCATTCACGACTTTAAATTGATCTAAATCTAAATATAAAAGAGTTAACCCTCCTCCCTCATTAGATACTTTGTGTAGGGCATCTTTTAATCTGGATTCAAATTCTCTACGATTGAATACTCCGGTTAATGAATCGTGGGTAGCCAAAAACTCTAGACTGATGTCCGATTGTTTTCTTTTTGTAATATCAAATATACTGCCGAATAAATAACGTTGATTGTTTTCCGTTTTTATTTGTCCAGAGATAGAAAACCAAAATTCACTGCCATCTTTACGCAAACCCTTAATCTCTTTGCCCAATACTTTCCCATGTTGGTGTATTTCTCCAAGAAGTAGATCTCTGTCTTCAGGCATGGCATAAAATTGGTTGGCATTTTGTATGTTTTCTAACATTTCTTGTTCGTTGTCGTAACCAAACAGACTGCACATTGCAGGGTTGACTGATATTAACTGACCATCAATGCTAGATGTGTACAACCCTTCTGCTGAATTTCTGAATAGATTATAGAAATGTTGTAAATCATTGATGACATCTAATTGTTTGAGGTTATGTCTGTGGGTTAATACTTTTTCGTGGGCCTCAATAGCAAGAGCGATAACAACTAAACCAAGCATAATTACACTATTTAAAATGAGTAATAATGATTGGTTCAAAGACACGTCAAAATAGAACAATACTATTTGACTCGTACTGCTTAAAGCTATTAATCCCAAACCTATTAGGCTGAGATAGTTGGCTGCCTTTTTATCCGCATTAAAGTAAAGGCAGGCTAAGCCTAATACAAGTATGAAAGTGACAGATACAAAAGTAAGTACAAAGTATATTTGGATTTTATTATTTGGAATAAATGCCGCTAACATTAAGGCACAACCGAATATATAAAAAACATACCGCCAATAAGGAGGAACTCGCTCTAAAATGGCAAAGGCCACCTTGACTGATGTTAATAACAACGCACCTACTAATATTGTTGTTATGTTGGCTATATAAGCTGTGATACCTATGATCTGGCCGAGAACTCCACTGGTATTTAAGAATAGTAAAACAAAACCAGCGCACGACAATGAAAACCAAAAGCGGATAGGGCTGCGCATAAAAATGTAAGTGATTAGGAAGTAACAAGACAGTATGGTGAGTCCGCCGCTTATAAAACCAATAACAGCCAGCAGTATTTGTTCTCTTATTAACATTGATGATTGTTTGTCTAGAGAAACAGGAAAAACTAATGGTCCGTCGTGATTTACTTTTAGAAATACTTGAACCGTGTCTTGAGTTGAGTTTATTGATGCAACAAATAACCTATGCTTAAATTCTCGTTTAGACAGCTGCCTATCAGCGCCCATCAGGTGAGAGCGTAAAATGCGATCTTTAGAATCTAAAAGATATATATCTACTAAATTGAGATACGGATTTCCTACGCTTAACAGGTAAGGTTCTTTGTTGTTCGGGCTGAATGATAGGGTAATTCGGCCCCATAAATTTTGGTTTTCATTTAACGTATTGGCTGTTATCTGGGATTGCCAATTGGAGTGGCTTTTTATATCCGATAGCTGGTTGGATTTATCAGTAATGAGCCATTCGATATGTGTTGCCAAATCAATCGATTCAGCATCATCTTCAATTGTTAGGGTATTTGCAAAAGCCTTCGCTGAAATCAGACAAACACAAATTATCAAATATGTTTTAAAAATATTCAAAAACAACAATTTCGCTACTACCCCTAAACGACTGAGCTTAAATTATTAACGACATGTTATACCAATTAAAGTTAACCATGAGTGTTTGCTTCTACTTCTTTAGTTTAATACGACTTGCGTAGAATACTAGTTATCTAAAGTTAACGTTGGATATTAACGACTACAAGATATTTCTAAACTTTTTCCCCATTCAGGGGACGTTTAGAAAACTTAATCAGTTCAGGTTCGTTAGCTAAAGGAGTGTGTAGCGCCTCAACCTTGGTCCTTCAGACATAAACAATTCTTCCAGTAAGCTTGGTCTATGTTTCCACTCTTTTTGGCTGCTGCAATTGTGCAAATAGACTGTGGTGAAGCATCTGTAATTTTGGTTTTTTCAACTCAACAGGCTTGACATAAGTCCCCAGTCCAGTAAGTTGCTGTAGCAAAAGAGTGATCGAAGATCATTTTAACCTTTATTTAAATATTATTTACTTGTACCCATTTGGGTGATTTACAAAGGACACATGATGAAAAAAATGAAAACTTCAGCGTTATTGTTAATTTTAGCCGCGACAGGACTTGCTTCAACTTCTACTTTAGCTGCTGATGCTGCAGCAGGTAAGGCTAAGTCTGCAGTTTGTGCTGCTTGTCATGGGACTAATGGTATCTCACAAATTCCTATGTATCCTAATTTAGCGGGGCAAAAAGCACAGTATTTGGTTTTACAAATGAAAGCTTTTAGAGACGGCCAGCGTAAAAATATGATTATGGCGCCTATGGCTGCGAATTTAAGTGATGCCGATATTGAAAACTTAGCAGCTTATTACGCTAAGTTAGATCCTTCAGGAAAATAAATAGTTATTTTTTAAGCTAAATATAACTAACTCCCCCTATCAAGTAGCAGTGCCTACTGCTACTTTATTCTTACTCCGAGTACCCAATGATTGAGCACTACCAAGCCATCACTAGCTTTATTATAGAGTTAGAAAAATTAAAAAAAGTTGAACGGAGAATAAAACCTGTTGGACTAGGTCGGTATGAAAATAGCGCAGAACATAGTTGGCAAATTTCATTATTGGCATTGACATTGATCCCTTATGCTCAGCACAAAGTCGATGCGCTGAAAGTAATCACTATGTTGTTATTACATGACATTGTTGAGATTGATACTGGCGATAAATTCGCTTACAACGCTAATCATGATGACTTTGAAAATGAATTGATTGCTGCAAAAAGGTTAACGTCTATTTTACCTGAATCACTAGGACAAGATTTTCTAAGCTTATGGGTTGAGTTTGAACAGGCTAAATCACCAGAGGCAATATTCGCTAAAGGAATAGATAGAGTCATCCCTGTTTTACAAAACTTACATAATGGCTGCCAAAGCTGGTTAGAACACGACATCTCTATTGAACAAGTCTTAGATAAAAATAAAGTTGTGGCTCAAGCGAATCCACAATTATGGCAATGGGTAAGTGAACAAGTGAGGGTTGTGGCAAAAAAAGCAGGTGTACGTGAGAAGTAATAGGTCAAGTCGGTAGTTCTTTGCTGTAGATTTTAGACTATGACTACTAATCTTCCTCTACATCAATTTCTTCGATATCCAATCCCATTTCTTCCATTAATTTTCTAGCTTCAATAGGAATACGGTGGGTGTTGTCTTTTTCAAGGTCAGTATCACCGGGTAAGGGTTGTCCTGTAAATGCATGTAAAAATGCTTCACATAATAACTCGGAATTAGTGGCATGACGTAAGTTGTTAACTTGGCGTCTGGTGCGTTCATCTGTTAATACTTTAAGCACTTTTAAAGGAATTGATACAGTGACTTTTTTGACTAACTCACTTTTTTTACCATGTTCAGCATATGGGTGAATGTATTCGCCGTTCCATTTTGTTTGATTTGCCATTAGTCAGTATCTTTTATATTTGTTCTTGGGAAATTTTAACCATTACGTAGAAAATATCAATAATAGACTGCTAAACATCTTGATGTCTTTACGTATAAAGCCAATTTCTTCTCTTTTATCCAAGTGTACTCCAGTTAATAATTAATTTTTGAGAGTTAAACTTGTTTGGTTTGTAATTTGCCATCTTAAAAGGGTTAGAGCAAACTAGGCATTAGAACAGTATTTTTATCATTTGGCTTGTAGGTTAATGGAATTTTATCAAGATTGGTCGGCAAAAATTAAACAACTCTTAGACACGACGAAAAGTTTTGCTAAGTTGTTCATTAAACAATGTCAGTCTGATCGCATCACAGTTTCGGCCGGCCATTTGGCTTATGTGTCTTTGTTGTCACTCGTACCTTTCATTATGGTATTTTTTACTATCTTATCTGCTTTCCCAGCTTTTGCTGAGGTGAGAGGAGATCTTGAAAATTTAGTTTTTGAAAGCTTTTTACCCAGTACAAGTGGTCAAGTACAGACTTACATGGCTGATTTTGTTGATAATGCATCAGGCATGGGGGGCATTGGGATATTGTCTTTGGTGATTGTAGCCTTGATGTTGATTTCAAATATAGATAAAACACTAAATCGCATTTGGGATTCAAAGTCTGTTAGACCCATTATATTTACTTTTGCAATTTATTGGATGGTTTTAACCCTTGGGCCATTGTTAATGGGGGCGAGTGTCATTGTAAGCTCCTATTTAATCGGATTGGCTGCGTTTGCAGAAGAGTACTCTCCAGGATTGACTACTTTCTTTTTAAAAATGGTGCCTTACGCCACTTCTGTTTGTGCCTTTTTTATTGTTTACATGTTAGTACCTACAAAACGTATTGAGGCAAAACATGCTTTTTCTGGAGCTTGTGTGGCGGCGATCTTATTTGAATTAAGTAAAAAGGGTTTTGCTTTTTACGTAACCAATTTCCCGTCTTATCAGGTGATTTATGGAGCCCTAGCTGTCATTCCTATTTTGTTTGTATGGGTGTACTTATCATGGATCGTAGTGTTGATTGGAGCTGAATTTACCAGAGCTTTAGAAATATTTACACACGATGAGTCAGAAGAAGCTTTTACCGAAGGAGAGGAAGAGACAAGCTCTTCCTCTTAATAGTTAATTAGTTTCCATACTAGAAATAAATTTATTTGATGCAGAAATTGCTTTGTTCATTTCTGCAATTAGTTGGCCAATTTCTTGTTTAATACCTTTAAATTCGCCTTGTAGAGCGCCAACCGCACTTGCATTCAAGTTATGTTTTAAATACAAAACATTATCTCTTAATGTTGATAACACAGGTGCCATTTTACTTTCTGCTTTACGCATCGCTGCCACTAAAGACTTATAACGCCTCTGTGTATCTTTAAGTTGACGTAGGCTGTCGCGTTTAAACGTAGCATTAGTATATTTTTCAGACTCTTCTTGCCATTCGTCAAATAGAGCTTCAGCAACACTTTCAACCTTATCGATTCGCTTGCTAACGTCCGCAGCTGACGTTTCACTGGCTTCGTATTGGTCTTTTAACTCTTCATAAACGTCCTGTAATTCACGTCCATCAAAATTGAGTAGGTGGCTAAATTCTTCTAAAGCTGAGCTAAACTGTTGTTGAGCATCTTCTTGAGACTCTTTAGCGTCTTCAACTCGGTCTACTAATATGTCTCGCTTTTCGATACCAAGTTTTTCCCAAGCGGCATAATATGCATTTTGACATGAAGCACATATAGTCAGTAGAGCAACAAGAATGAGCTTTTTCATTAATCAGAACCTTTAAATTTTGCTGCGTCGATAATGCACCAAATATAAACGATAGGTAGCATTACCCAGCCAATCAGAAGTAAAGTTAAGCCACCAGATATAGCCCAAGCAACAAAAAACAAAATTGCTGGTAATATTCGCCCTTGAACTAATTGACCTAATCCTGGAATAAAAAAACTACAAATTGCAGCTAACACATTTCCGCCTGAACCTTGCCCTGACATATACATCTCCAAATGTTACAAATAAAAAAGAAACTAGAACTTAAACGCTAAATTAAATCATAATGAAACAATTCACAAATAAGAAATGTAAAAGCTTATGAGCCAGTTGTTCCCATCTATAAAATCTTTTAAGACTGAAATGTTAGCGGTCAGCAATGGCCACAGCTTGTACATAGAGCAATCAGGCTCGCCAGATGGGGTGCCTGTTCTATTTTTACATGGTGGTCCAGGAGCCGGAATAGGTCAAGATTATCGACGTTTTTTTGACCCAGAAAAATATTGGATTATAGGTTTTGACCAAAGAGGTTGCGGTCAATCTTTACCTTTTGGGGAGCTAAAACATAATACTAGCCAGAATTTGGTGGAGGATGTGTTAACGATTCAACAGCATCTTGGTGTGTCTAAGTGGGTATTGTTTGGTGGTTCATGGGGCTCGACCCTGGCACTACTGGTGGCGATCCGCCAACCTGAAAGTGTTATTGGGTTAATTTTGAGAGGAATATTTCTAGCCAGAGAACAAGATTATCATTGGTACTTAGATGCCAGTGGTGGTGCGGCGCAGTTATTTCCCGATTATTACCAAGACTTTTTAAAACCTGTAAAGAGTATGTTGAGTACTCATTCTGTGGTTGATGCATACCATCAAATTTTTAGTAGTGGTAACGAGTTACAAAAAATGGCGGCAATAAAAGCTTGGTGCCTATGGGAAGCTAAAATAAGCCGATTACACTGTCAGTTTGATGAAACACAGCTAGTGGGGGATATTCACAGCGCAATTAGTTTAGCCTTGTTGGAGTGCCATTATATTAGGAATAAATGTTTTATAGCTGAAAACGAAATTCTGCATAATATTCAGCACATAACTAATATTCCAGGCACAATCGTACATGGTCGTTACGATACAGTATGCAAAATTGAATCGGCCTATGCTTTGTCTAAGAAGTGGCCGGCTAGTGAATTACATATTATTCCAGAAGCAGGGCACAGCGCGGGAGAAAAAGCCACTTCCCAAGCCCTTTGTTATGCCACGCAGGCGATGCTCAAATATATTGAGGAAAATAAATGATCGCACTGATTCAAAGAGTTAGCCATGCCAAAGTTGAGGTAGACCAGGAGTTAGTTGGTCAAATAGGTCCAGGTATTTTAGTTTTGCTTGGTGTAGAGCAAGGTGACACACAAGCAACGGCCGAAAAATTAAGTCAAAAGGTATTGAATTACCGTATTTTTTCTGACGAAGCAGGCAAAATGAATCTTAACTTACAGCAAGTTAAAGGGCAGTTGTTGGTTGTTTCGCAGTTTACTTTGGTGGCAGACACTAAAAGTGGTAATCGTCCGAGTTTTTCCAGTGCAGCCTCGCCTAGTTTGGGCAAGGATATGTATGAGTATTTTGTGGTTTGCTGTAAACAAAAAGGTGTACTGTGTGAAACCGGCAGATTTGGCGCAGATATGCAGGTATTTTTGCTAAATGATGGGCCAGTCACATTTCAGTTGAAAGTATAATTTGCTGAAAAAGGCGTAATACTGTCTAATGGTGGTTGGTTTTTCACCAAAAATAATAATTAAATTGAAAAATGGGAACCACTATTTAGATGTTTAAAATCAATATACCGACAAGTGAACAAGATTTTGTAGATTATTTTGACTTTCGTTGGAAGATGTTGAGAAAGCCTTGGAAAGCGCCACAAGGCTCAGAAAAAGATGAATATGAACAAGTCAGCCAACATCGTATGATCCGCGATAGCTTAGGGTATGTGGTGGCCGTCGGACGTGTGCATATGAATTCCGCAGAAGAAGCTCAAGTGAGACATATTGCGGTAGCTAAAGATTATCAAGGTAAAGGTTTGGCTAAGATGTTACTCGCTTCATTAGAGTCAGTGGCTCGCTCTGAAGGCGCAGTGCGCATGGTGACAAACAGTACAGAGTTATCAATTCCATTTTTTAAAAGTACAGGGTTTGAATGTGATTCAGCTACCCCAAATGAATTAGATAAACAGCATCGACAGCAAATGGTTAAAAAGCTGTTAGATCCTAATACTATTACTTTGCATCCCAAGTGGTGCAAACTATTGCAGCAGACTTGGCGTGATACCATTCCTATCAGTGAGCAAATGGGTATTAAGCTCTTTCAATACACGGGTAGGACACTCGAAACCAAAGCTTCTTTAAACAAAAATATTAATTTGCATGGCACTATGTTTGCGGGCAGTATTTTTTCGTTGGCGACCCTCACAGGGTGGGGAATGATATTTTTGCAGTTAAAAGAGAAGGGGCTCGAAGGTGAGATTGTATTAGGTGATGGAAACATTCATTATCATAAACCTATTACTATGCAGCCTAAAGCGGTATGTAATTTAGAGTCGCTGAATGGAAAGTTCGAGCCTCTTACTAAAGGTAAAAAATGTAGCTTTAATTTAAGTGTGGCGATTTTGGATGGTGATAATCCTGTTGCTGAGTTTACTGGCATATTTTGGGTGTTGCCGTTAAAAGACGAATAAATCCAATTAAATTTAGACATAAAAAAAGCGCATTGAATGCGCTTTTTTTTGTTTTAAATGTTAACTAGGCTGCCATAGCGCCTTGTAACTTTTTCATCGCGTTCTTTTCGATCTGCCTAACACGTTCTGCAGAAACCTGATATTTATCAGCTAAATCTTGCAACGTTGTTTTATCATCTGACAACCAACGAGTCTGAATAATGTGCTGGCTACGCTCATCAAGTGTTTTGATTGCGGCATACAATTTATTAGATGCATTTGAATCCCAATCAGCATTGACTACATCAGATTCAACATCTGCTGTTTTATCTTCTAAATACTGCGCGGGTGCAAAATTACTATTATCATCATCATCTGCAGATAAATCAAAAGCTTGGTCTTGGCTGCTCATACGAGCTTCCATCTGCAATACTTCTTTAGTACTTACACCTAAGTCTTCAGCAACTTTTTGAACTTCAGCATGAGAAAACCAACCTAAACGCTTTTTATTTTTGCGTAAATTAAAGAATAGTTTACGTTGAGCTTTGGTGGTTGCTACCTTAACGATTCTCCAGTTACGAAGAACGAATTCATGAATTTCAGCTTTAATCCAATGAACAGCAAAAGAAACTAATCTTACACCTACAGTTGGGTCGAAGCGTTTTACCGCTTTCATAAGACCTATATTACCTTCTTGCACTAAGTCAGCTTGAGGTAAACCATATCCTGAATAAGATTTCGCAATATGCACAACAAAACGTAGATGAGACATGATTAGCTTTCTTGCTGCTTCTAAGTCGTCGTCTTGTTGTAAACGTTCGGCAAGGCCTCGCTCTTCTTCTGCTGTTAGCATGCTAATGCCACTCACAGCTTGAATGTAAGTCTCAATACTGCCCGTTTGAGGCACTGTCAAAGTTAGTGCGCGTAAGTCTTTGCTCATAAATATCTCCTATTACGCTATATGTCCCGATGCTAGCAAAAAAAATTCTAAATCGCGACCTAAAATAGCTCAATTTCTTAAAGTAATAGACCAAACTTAATAAGAAAAATTCCCAATTAATTACTATATTTGGATTAACGTTTAAATTTCAATGAGTAAGGAGATTTTTTATTCCTACATAAGAATTATATATATTTATGTAATGAAACATTTCTAATCGCTCGTTATTTCTTTCTAGGCTATTTATTGCACAAATCGTCTGTTAATTATCAGCACCTTGTTTGGATTTTAGGCTTTTAATGGTGGTATGATTAAAAGCATAATAACAACAATTTTTACCTGTTTAACATTTGTATAGGATGACCATGTTTGCGTTTATTGCCCGCCAACCTATTTTGGATTTAAAAAAGGATGTTTTTGCCTACGAACTTTTTTTCAGAGATGGAAAAAATAATTGTTTTCCTGTCGTAGAAAGAGACGAAGCAACGAATAAGTTAATAGCCCAGAAATATAGAACGCTTCAACTAGATGATATCTCTTGCAGTAAAAAGTCTTTTATTAACTTTCAGCCTGAGGCGCTAGAGGAAGGGCTAAATCCTTCTTTAGATCCTGAAAATGTGGTGGTGGAACTAGGGGCTGATGAGCATCATATGGACCGTTTACTTGATACCTGTAAACAAGTGAAAAACATGGGGTACAAATTAGCGTTGGAAAACTGTCGAGTTGAAGGTGAGTGGCAGTCGATAATACCCTATGTAGATATGATAAAAGTAAATACTGATAAATGTAATTACGAAAAATTGTCTGGGAATTTGCAGCAATTTTTAGATGCGGACGTTAAGCTCATCGCAGAAAAAGTAGAAACTCACGAAGATTTCAATATTTGTCGTGATGTAGGTTTTGACTATTTTCAAGGATATTTCTTTTCTAAACCAGAGTCTGTTTCCCAGCAGAGTTTACCCACTTCAAAATTAACTTTAGTTGAATTAATGGGGGCAAGTTCGAGCGCAACTTTTGATGTTGAAAATATTAATAGAGTGATTGAGCATGATGTAGGTTTATCCTATATGTTACTTCGTTTTATCAACAATCCAACCATAAACAAACGATATAAAATAACCTCTTTACGCCATGCCCTCAATTATATGGGGGAGGTGGAGATTAAGAAGTTTATCGCACTATTAGCCTTAACTAATCTATCTGACGATAAACCTCTAGAATTATTACACTTATCTTTAGTCAGAGCTAAGTTTTGTGATTTAGTTGGCGTTGAAAAAAATATAGGCAGTAATCCTCCAACTGCATTTTTAGTTGGGTTATTTTCTATGTTAGATGCACTATTAGACAAAAATATGAGTAATTTGGTTGAAAAATTACCGCTAGTCGAAGAGGTTAAAGTCGCTTTGTGTGGTGGGCAAAACGAATTGTCCGTGTATTTGATGTTAGTACAAGCATTTGAAAGCGGAAATTGGTTGAAGGTTATACGTATTTCCAAATTATTGGAAATTGACCAAAAGCTATTACACAGTATGTTTAATGAAGCTATTTTATGGGGCAACGGTGTACGTAAATCTATTTCACCACACTTTCCAGAAGCTAAAACGTAAATTATTTTAATCTATGTCCACCCTAATAAAACAACATTTAGTTGTGGCCCAGAATGCTTCGGGCCGCAATATGAATGTTCCTCTATATCGTTTTGTAGGTGAAAAACCAGGCCCTAAAGTTTACATTCAAAGTTCAATTCACGGCGCAGAAGTTCAGGGTAATGTGGTTATATATCACCTGATTCAAAAGCTAAAAAGTATGCCTATTTGTGGCGAAGTAATTCTGGTGCCAAACTGCAATCCAGTGGGGACTAATATTAAGGCAGGGGAATACACATTAGGACGGTTTGATCCAGTAAATGGCACTAACTGGAATCGTGGTTATCACTTTGACCAGGCTTTTGTCGAAGAATTTGCCTCATCAGTTACGACAAGTGAATCAATTAAATCCATTAAAACTCGTTTTAGAACTGCAATGAAAAAACAGTTGCAAGACAAGTTAAATCAAGATTGGGGACTGGGTTTAGCTCAGCGACTTAATTTAATGTTACAACAATTGGCATTTGATGCCGATTATGTACTCGACTTACATAATGGTCCTGTTTCTACTCGGCATATATATGTACCTGAATATGCGCAAGAATCTGCTAGTTTATTCAATATTCCACATGTCATCTTAATGCCTAAAGTATTTTCCGGAGCACTGGATGAGGCCACTTTTTGTCCTTGGTGGATATTGAAAGAACTGTTAAATCAGCAGTTTTCAAAAATGATTGATTTTGAGGTAGAAGCTTTTACCCTTGAGATGGGGAGTCAAGAAGTGATCAGCTTCAGCGAAGGGGAGTTTGATGCAACCAGTATTATGACGTTCTTGACCGCTAAAAAGGTGTTAAAAAGTGAAAAGCTGGTGCCTATAAACATGCCTCGTAAAGCAGTGAAGCTCAAAAATTATAAGGTGTTATACAGTAAACAGGGGGGAATAGTTGAATACATGCTTAAGCCTGGTGAGTTCGCTGCTAAAGGAGATGTGTTAGCACGAGTGTTAAATGTAGATAACTTAGACACTAACGAGGCAACCACCGATATCTTAGCTCCGTGTGATTTAGTGGCGATTCTGCATTTCCCTTCTGCTTCAGTGCTGAGTGGTACACAGCTTTATAAGTGTTTTACTCATTATTTTGAATTGTAGCTAATACATTTTAAAACTAACTTGTTGGACAATAAGTCCCTAAAATGGCGGTTCTACACGCGCCAGTTACGCTTGTAATATTCCCCGGGATCTTATTGATATGTGCGTAAGCTAACCAAGCGAATGCCATAGCTTCAACAGCGTCAGCTGTGACTCCTAACTCATCAGTGGTATATAACTCACACTCATGTAACTCAGATTCTAACTCTTCCAGTAAAAATTCATTTCGTGCACCACCACCACAAACATATACCTCTTCTACATCTTTAAACTGTTTCACCTGTTTAGTAATACTTAAAGTTGTTAGAGCAACGAGTGTCGCTTGAACCGTTTGAGGATCGAGGGGCTGGGGTAATTCGCTAATATGCTGCTGTAACCAAGCTAAATTAAATAATTCTCGCCCTGTGCTTTTCGGCGCCGGGGCCGAAAAATAGGGGTGTGACAATAAGCTTTGTAATAACTTAGGATCCGCGACACTTTGGGCCGCCCATCTACCTTTGTCATCATAAGTTTTACCTGTATGTTGATAACACCACGCATCTAATAAGGTGTTACCTGGGCCAGTATCAAATCCAATAATTTGACTGGTAGAATTTTTAGGCAAATAGGTTATGTTAGAAATCCCTCCTATATTCACCACAACTCGAGATTTTTCTTTGTTAGAAAAGATTGCTTGATGAAAGGCGGGTACTAAGGGGGCTCCTTGCCCACCTAAGGCAATATCTTTGCGTCTAAAATCGGCAATTACGTCAATGCCAGTAAGGGTTGCTATTGTATTTGGATCGCCAATTTGCAAACTGAAACTATTCTCACCTGAAGGTATGTGCCGAATTGTTTGCCCATGTGAGCCTAAAGCTATTATTTGTTCTTTAGTCACATAGTTATCTTTGAGAAGTTGTAATGATGCATCTGCAAATACTTTGGCTACGGCTCTGTCGGCATGTCCCATTAAGTCAATTTCGTTGTCACTTGATTTACATAACCTATGCAGAATAGTTAATAATTCTTCAGGGTAAGGATAGGTTTGACAGTCTAATAGTCTGGGGTGGGGCTCAGAGAAATCTACTAGCGCTACGTCAACGCCATCCATGCTAGTTCCTGACATTAACCCTAGATAAAATTGTGACATAACAAACGCCTTAAAGCATAGCTAACATAATGCGCTTATTGTTATTAAGCTGCTGCATTCTTTGCTTAGCTAATCGCGAAAACGTTTCTTTTTCTTTTTTGGCAATCGGTTGAGCCTTTGGCAAAGATACCGTTCTTGGATTCCTGTGCACACCATTAACTAAAAATTCGTAATGTAAGTGCGGGGCTTGAGACATACCCGTTGAGCCAACATAACCGATGATTTGTCCTTGATTAACACGCTGTCCTTTTTTCACTGCACGTTTTGAAAAATGTAAATACTTAGTCACTATATTATTGCTGTGTTGAATAAACACATAATGCCCATTGTATTTGTTGTAAGTGGAATGGGTAACTTTGCCATCTCCAGAAGCGACTACAGGAGTACCTGTATTAGCTCTATAATCTGTACCATTATGTGGTTTGACGCGTTTTTGAATAGGGTGGAATCGTCTTGGATTAAAATTAGAGCTTATGTATTTAAAGTTTACAGGGGCTCGTAGAAAACTTTTTCGCATGCTTCGGCCTTCAGGTGTGTAATAACTCCCATCGGAATAGCGAATGGCAGAATAAGTATCCCCCTGATTAATAAACTGGGCGGCAATAATATTTCCATTTTCAGCAAACTCACCATCTATGTAATGTTCTTCAAACATCACATAAAAACTATCTCCAGCTCTTAATTCTAATGCAAAATCGATATCCCAACCAAAAATCCCCGCTAGGCTCATTATTTGATTGTCGGATAGTTTGGCGTTATGTCCCGCATTCCACAAGCTATTGGTAATTTCACCTTGTGCATAATTTATTCGAGTGTCTACAGCCTTGCTTTGGATTGAACTGACAAAGATTTGTTGTTCATTTTTATTAATAATTAAAGTGTCGGTTGCAGAATAAGAATAAAACAAAGCATCTAGTTTGCCTTGTTGATTGATGTCTAACTCCAAGGATTCGCCAGGCATAATCTTCAATAATTTTTTAGCTAACTTACCGGCTTTGCTGACTTTGTAGGTTTCTTGGGGGGAAAGGCCTGCTCGTTTAAAAATAATCGCTAAGTTATCACCTTTTTTAACGGTGAAAGTATGTTTTGTATCTTGTTCAATGGCTTTTGATACAGGCTCGGCTGGTAAATTACTGGCATCTAAACTTAGATCATAACGTTTACCGATTTCCAAGTTGGTTGAAGTGTTTTTATAAGCACTCGCCGGATCGGAAGGTAATAACATTAAAATAAATAAGATCCCTACCACAAGGGATATTAACCATTTATGGGGCGTAGGTAGGTTTTTAATTGATTTATTCAACACAGCAACAACATAAAATAATGAACCTAACCTCAGAATATATGCATTGTAGGTACTTTTCCAGCCCAACAGCCGTTTTTACCTACTTTGTTAGGTTTGTTTATTATCGCTAGGTTATTAGAAATAATATCCTTTCCCTTTCATTGCTAGGCCTAGACACGTAAAATGGGGCGAATAATTATCATTTTAGATTTTAATACAGGTTTTAAAAATGTCAGATTGGCAAAATGCAATGGCTGAGATCCAGCGCGGAGCAGAAGAAATATTAATCGAAGAAGAGCTAGTTGCTAAGTTAAAAGAAGGGAAACCTTTAAAAATCAAAGCTGGCTTCGATCCAACCGCGCCAGACCTACATTTAGGTCACACCGTTTTAATAAATAAACTTAGAACGTTTCAGCAGCTAGGCCATGAAGTTATATTTTTGATTGGTGACTTTACCGGCATGATCGGTGATCCAACAGGCAAAAATGTCACACGTAAACCTTTAACCAAAGAAGATGTGTTGGCCAATGCTGAAACCTATAAAGAACAAGTGTTTAAGATATTAGACCCAGCTAAAACCACTATTCGGTTTAATTCAGAGTGGATGGAAGAGTTAGGTTCTGCTGGCATGATCAAGTTAGCCGCTAACCAAACGGTGGCGCGTATGTTAGAGCGAGATGATTTTAAAAAACGTTACGCTGGTGGCCAACCCATTGCTATCCATGAGTTTTTATACCCATTGGTACAAGGTTGGGATTCAGTTGCGTTGCAATCGGATGTTGAACTGGGTGGTACCGATCAACGTTTTAATTTGTTGATGGGACGTGAGTTACAAAAATCTGAAGGCCAAAGGCAACAAACGGTGCTTATGATGCCTTTATTGGAAGGCCTAGATGGCGTTCAAAAGATGTCAAAATCCCTGAATAACTATATTGGGATCACAGACTCTCCTAGCGATATGTTTGGGAAAATCATGTCGATATCTGATGATTTGATGTGGCGCTACTACGATTTATTAAGTTTCAAGGCAAAAACAGAAATCGAAGAAATTAAACAAAAAGTGGCTGATGGATTAAACCCAAGAGATACCAAGATTGATTTAGCCAAAGAACTTATCGCTCGTTTTCACTCTGAAGAAGATGCTGAAGGAGCTCACAACGAATTTATTCAGCGTTTCCAAAAAAATAAAATTCCAGACGAAATGCCAGAGTTTGACTTTGTTCTTGGGACAGATGGTTTGATGATTGCCAATGTATTAAAAGATGCGGGTTTAACCAACTCCACTTCTGATGCAATGCGTATGATTAAACAAGGCGCGGTTAAGTTAGATGGTGAAAAAGTTGAAAATACAAAACACTTATTTAATGAAGCTCAACAGATTGTGTTACAGGTAGGGAAACGAAAATTTGCTAGAGTGAGTTTTCAGTAAAAATCCGCTTAACCAATATTAAAAAAGAGGTAATTTGAATCATCAAAATACCTCTTTTTTTGTGTGCCGTTATCATTCAACATCAGGACTCGCTCTAGTGGAATTATTTCTCTATGGGCAGTTTAGCCTTTTCCCAGCCGAGCATATCACCCTGTAGATGCAATAGTTTGGTATAACCACTTTTTTGCAGAGCTTTAGCTGCTTTACCGGCTCGGTAACCAGAACGACAGTACAAAACTAACGTTTTGCTTTTGTCAGGCTGAACAGATTGAAAGTTGTCTTGTAACATCTGTAAGGGAATGTTTATCGCTTTAGGAACATGGCCGTTTTTGTATTCTTCAGTTGTGCGCACATCAACAATCAGATAATTTTTTGTATCCATATTAGCCAGTTTTTGGTGACTAATATCTTCAATTCCAGCAGCGTAAGTCGTTAAGCTCACATAACTGATAAATCCACAGAGTATTTTCTTTAACATAGATAATTTCCCCATCGTTATTTTGTTAATGCATAGACACTGGCATAAATTAAAAAACTCATCGTTAACCAAAATAAAGTGGTAAGGCTAATTAAGTTTTGAGTACGTTTAATGTCTGCCAAAATAATTGGTTTATGTCCACCGCATTTTGTGGTCCGTATTTTTTTTTGCTGATAAATGGCGGGGCCAGCCATTTCTATATTTAAACTGGCTCCAGCTATATTGAGCAAAAAGGTTCGAGTATTTTTAAGGTTTTTAAGTTCAGATAGCGCTTTAAATCCAGCAATGGTTAAAGATACAAAAGCTAAACTGAAACCACAAAGTATACTAGGAAACCATTGCAAAGCATTGGTAACGTATTTGACACTTAGGCCAAAATAGCTAAAACGAGACTGCTTAATGTTCCAAGAATGCGAACATTCATACAATAACCTATACACAATCGCACCTATACCACCGGTTAATGCAAACCAAAATATAACCGCACAATATTGATAACTAAATCTTAATATGAGTGTTTCAGACGCTGCTTTTGCTAATCCAAGTACAGACATTTTTTCAGTTTCCCTTAGCACATGCTGTTGCAGGTTTTGTCGCGCTAATATCTTTTTTTCTAGGGTGATTTGTTGAGATAACTTGTGGCAGGTGAGTTGGATATTTCTATATCGCAACGCAATTAGTAATAATAAAGCTTCAAAAAAAGCCGGGTAAACTGATAAAGATAAGAGTATCCAAATACTTAAACAGACTGGCGTGAGTAAAACTAAATAAGCCAGACTGCCAGATAATTTTTGTTGTTGTATATCACTCTCTTTGGAAGGTAAAACCTTGTTAGCAATACGTATGGTACATATTTTCCATAAACTTAATGGGTGATATTTGTCTGGCCACGGCATGTACTTTTCTATCAGCACCGCAATTAATATCACCCAAAAGGTCAGCAATTCTTGGCTAAATAGTGTTTCGACTATTTTAAGCATGAGTCGAACTCACCCCTTTAGACATCACTCGCGCTTTCTAATTCTGATATGGTTTGCATAACCAATTGAGCTGAATTTTTTGCCGCTTGCTCTAGGTAAGCTTGGAAAGAAACCGTAGATGTTTTACCTGCAATATCGGATAAAGAACGAATAACTAAAAAGGGTGTTGATAATAAATAACAGGTTTGGGCAATGGCCACACCTTCCATTTCAACTGCACATACCGATGGGAAGTTTGTACGAATTTGATCAGCAGCTTCATCGCTGCCAACAAACGAATCCCCAGTGCATATTAAGCCTTTTTCAACTTGAATCTCATTTAGTTGGGCTATTGCTTTAGTGGCACAGTCTACTAACTTCTCATCAGCAACAAACTCAGCAGGCATGCCAGCATTTTGTCCCAATTCATAACCGAAGTGAGTTAAATCTGCATCGTGATGGCGTAACGAAGTACCTATTACAATGTCGCCTATGTTTAGGTGAGGCGTAAATCCGCCCGCTGAACCTGTGTTGATAACATAGTCTGGGTTGAAATGATTAATTGCTGATACCGTGGATACTGCGGCGGCTACTTTACCAATGCCACATTTTATCAAAGCGACTTCAACCTTGCCTAACTGCCCAACGTAAGCAGTTAAATGGTTATATTTTTGTTCGGAACAGTTGGTTAATGACTTTTGAATGAGGCTTATTTCTTCATCCATAGCACCTAAAATAGTGACTTTCATATTATGGTCTTGTGTAAATACAATTTGTCTAGAAGTGTAATATGTCTGGTGCTGATGTAAAACTAAAGATTGAATATCAATTGTTCATTACTAGAAAATCGGCTTCTATTATTGAAAAACAAGTTAATTACCCTCGTAAATTCAACATTTACAACTAAGCTTAGATTAGGTTAATTAATTTGGGCCTAGTTCATGAATAACGTCGTAATTTCACCTAAAGTACTGATTTTATTTGTTAATCTATTTTTATTGTGTGCTTGTCAAACTATTCCCCATAAAGACTTTACGGTTGATGTTCCTAAGCCTTTTGATCAAGGGTTTAACACAAAAGAATTGTTACAAGTGGAATCAGAAGAACAAATATTTCAACTAAACAAATCTTCCAAAGCATTCGTGCGCCAAATGATAACTTCTGAGCGAAACCCAATCAGTAAAATGGAGTCTTTGGTTTATGGCGTCTTTGGCCGCTCAAATATGAATTTGTTATACCGTGGTGATGCCAACACAGTCGCGAGTGAAACCTTTAAGAATCGAGCCGCAAATTGTTTATCCATGTCTATCATGATGCACGCTCTGGCAAAAGAAGCGGGGTTTCAAGTGAGTTTTCAGGAAGTGGAAATTCCGGAATATTGGACCAGGCGTCAAGGTTACTCTTTATTAAATGGGCATATAAACTTGCGTATGAGTGTAAAAAACACTAACACAAGTTTTGTTTTTCAGACCCGAAGTTATCAAGTTGACTTTGACCCACAACCTTCTCGTAATAACTTCCCTAAAAAAATTGTTAGCAAACGCCATGTGATTGCTATGTTTTATAATAATAAAGG
>NZ_JBPOFP010000078.1:0-21352 GCF_051252315.1 Paraglaciecola sp.
ACTGTATTTGCAGCTACATTTTTGTTTACAACTGCGCCAGCAGCTATCACTGCATTATCACCAATATTTACCCCATCTAGTATTTTGGCTCCCATACCTATCCATACATTATTTCCAATATTAATAGGCAAGGCTGTTTCCATGCCTTTTTTACGCTTATCTGGATCAAGAGGGTGACTCGCTGTAGAAATAAGCACACCAGGCGCTAACATGACATCATCGCCAAAAGTAACAGGTGCCGTATCTAGTATCACCACACCATGATTGGCGTAAAAGTTCTTACCAAGATAAATGTTGTAACCATAGTCACAATAAAAGTCTGGCTCAATCCAGGCACCAGCATACGCCCCGACTAAAGATTGCAATATTTTTCGGCTGCCTTTTCTGTCATCAATATCGTGCCTATTAAATTGCTGGCATAGTCTTTTAGCTGTAGCCCTTTCTTGCTGTAACGTCTTATCACTGGGAAAATATTCTATCCCTTGCAACATTTTTTCTTTTTCAGTTAATTTATCCATGAGTAATTCCCATCCAAATAATGCGTTTACAGGTTTGAATTAAAACGCCAAGCTATAAACCTGCTGACTTTTTGCCCTTGGGCCATATTCACAACTTTAAATTCTATACCGTTTATCTTTTCTAACGTTTTACTAATAGCTGTCACGTTTTCTTTCTTTGAGATAAGGCAGGTAAACCATTTTATTTGCCTCGCAAATCGATGACTTTCTTCTATCATGCATCGTATAAACGCTAATTCACCACCAACACACCATAACTCATTGCCCTGCCCCGCAAAATTAAGACCAGACTTTTGATTACCAACAAATTTGGATTGACGTTTTTTTGCATGTTTAGATAAATTGTTTACTTTACGCTCCGACCCAGCTTTTGCTTCTTTAGCTGATGCATGAAAAGGTGGGTTACACATACAAAAGTCGAATACATCATCATCCTCAATCACACCATTAAAAATACTTTTCGGGTTATTTTGTTGTTTAATTTTAATGGCATTTCTAAGCTCCGGGTTCGAAGTAACTATGGTGTTTGCTGACTTTATTGAAATAGGATCAATATCAGTCGCCAACATATTCCAAGCATAAATTCGATTAGCTAATATTGGATATATTAAATTTGCCCCTGTGCCTATATCCAGCCCCTTTATCTGTTGTTTTTTACTATTTTCATTTGGACTGTCATCAGCTAATAAATCTGCAATATAATGCACATAATCTGCACGACCTGGTATAGGAGGGCATAGATAACCCGCTGGAATGTCCCAAAACCTAATCTGATAATAATATTCAAGAAGCGCTGCGTTGAGTGCTTTTACTGCTAAAGGATCTGAAAAATTAACAGTGTGACTACCGTCTGGTTTGACAATCAAATGCGCTGTTAATGCTGGAATTTGTTTTGCCATGTCCTCTAGGGGATACCCTGCTAAATGCAAGCTCCTAGGGTGTAATCGCCTAGGCTGTGATCGACTAGTTTGCGATCGACTAGACTGCGATCGACTAGGCCCTGGTTTGGTTCGCAGTTTATCTCCCTTAAGCTTTTTGTTGGCGTTATTCCTAGAGCCCGCTTTATTATTGCTCGACATTTTATGTCTCATTCTGACTTTGTTTACTCAGCATATCCAAAGCTAATGCTTCTGCTACTTTAATACCGTCAATCCCTGCGGACCAAATACCACCAGCATAACCCGCTCCTTCTCCAGCTGGGTATAAGCCACGGGTATTAATACTTTGATAATCCTTACCCCGTTTAATACACACGGGAGAAGACGTTCGTGTTTCCACCCCAGTTAATAAACCGTCAGCTTTAGCAAAGCCTTTTATCTTCCGATCAAAAGCGGGTATCGCTTCACGAATCGCATGAGTGACGTAATCAGGCACCACTTTTGACAAATCTGTTAAGGTAATACCAGGTGTGTAAGAGGGATTAACGCTGCCCAGTTGTTCACTGGAAGTTCCTTGTAAAAAATCACCAATTAGCTGGGCGGGAGCATGATAATTTTCACCTCCCACCTTAAAGGCTAATTCTTCTAAATTACGTTGCAGGGCGATGCCCGCTAAAGGATGATCTGGATAGTCTTTTTCAGGGGTAATACCCACAACTATGGCACTATTAGCGTTTCGTTCATGGCGAGAATATTGACTCATGCCATTTGTGACCACTCTCCCCTCTTCTGATGCGGCTGCCACTACAGTTCCACCTGGGCACATACAAAAACTATAAACTGAGCGACCATTTTTACAATGATGAACGAGTTTATAATCAGCCGCGCCCAAAATAGGATTCCCTGCATTTTCTCCAAATCGACATTCGTCGATCATGGATTGTTCGTGTTCTATTCTAAAACCAACGGAAAAAGGTTTAGCCTCTACATATACACCTACATCAAACAACATTTCAAATGTATCACGAGCGCTATGCCCTAAAGCTAATACAACGTGCTCACAGGCCAAATATTCATCCGTAGAAAGGTGTAACCCCTTAACTTGCTCATCAACTAAATCAATTTTATCTACCCGGGTGCTAAATCTAATTTCACCGCCAAGTTCAATTATTTGGGCTCGCATTTTTTCGACCATATTGACCAATTTAAAGGTACCAATATGGGGTTTACTGACATATAGAATTTCCTCTGGCGCACCTGCATCTACAAATTCGTTAAGTACTTTACGACCATAATGTTTTCGATCTTTTATTTGGCTATACAATTTGCCATCAGAGAATGTCCCTGCTCCACCTTCTCCAAATTGAACATTTGACTCTGTGTTTAACGGTTTTTTTCGCCAGAACCCAAAGGTATCTTTTGTTCTTTCACGCACTTCTTTACCACGTTCAAGTACTATCGGTCGAAAGCCCATTTGCGCTAAAATTAAAGCGGCAAATAAACCGCATGGTCCTAAGCCCACAACCACGGGTCGCTCTTTCAAATTCTTAGGTGCTTGAGCGACAAATTGATATGTCATATCAGGTGTTTCACGCACATGAGGATCGTCAGAAAATTGCTCTAACAATTCTTCTTGCTCAACAAGCTCAATATCAAGCGTATAAATCAGCAAAATATCGGTTTTATTTCGCGCGTCATAAGCCCGTTTATGAACATTAAAAGACAATATTTGTTCAGGATTAATATTTAATTTTTGAGTAATGGCTTGAGTTAGCGCTGACTCTTCATGATTAAGGGGGAGTTTCACTTCGTTGAGACGTAACATAAGTTTTCCGATAGTCTGTGTATTTTTAGGCCGATAATTATTCGACAATTAATCAATATTATATCAATTCCTTTGGACTTTACTTGCCTTTTAAATAAGCTTCTTTATGATCCTTGCAAAATAATCTAATTATCTAGTACTCAACCCCATATGACTTTTGTAGTGACAGACAACTGTATCAAGTGCAAATTTACTGATTGCGTCCCAGTATGTCCGGTGGATGCATTTCACGAGGGTGAAAACTTTCTATCGATTAATCCAGAAGTGTGCATTGACTGCGCGTTATGTGTACCAGAATGCCCTGCTGAAGCAATATATCAAGATACTGAATTACCTGAAGAACAAAAACACTACTTGAAGATAAATGCTGACCTATCAGAAATTTGGCCAAATATTACTGAGTTAAAATCAGCACCATCAGATGCTGAAGACTGGAATGGGGTAGCGAATAAGCTCCCCATGCTTGAGAAATGATTAGTGTTTTATGTTATTCACTATCAGAACCTATTGGCTTTCCTATTTCATGATGCATATGTGAGATCAAAGGTTTAGCCTGGGTAATTAATGACAATACATCTGGGTTCGCCAATGATGCTTGATGAGCCCTTTGATTTTCCCATACCTCGGTGATTAGAATTTTATTCTCATCACTTACCGAAAGCTGCACTATATAAGCATGACAACCAGACATAGCGGTCACCAATTCTTGAGCTTTTAACATGATAACGGCAAGTTCACCACCTCTACCTTGTTCGGCGGTCAACGCCACCTGCATACCAAACTTCATCGCTGCTTTGTCTCCCATATCTTGGTTTGAGAATGTATAACATGAATATAACACCAGTAGTACAAAAGCTATGATTTTCATACAGCCCTACTCAATTTTTCAATTCGTTGACAAAAAGTGACTAAGTTAGTGTACTCCTTCGCTCTATCGTTTAATGGGTGTTTAATGTCAGCCAAAATTAATTGGGCTAAATGTGCAAATACTGAAATATCCAAAGAACACATTTTGTCACCAAAATAGAAATCCTTATCACCTAACAGATTCGATAAACTTTTCAAACTATGGTCAGCAATTTGAAAGACTTCTTCTGGGCTATGTTTACCTAATCCATGCCCTTGTAGATTTTTTTCTACATTTTTTCGAGCAACTCTGGGAATAATATGCTTAATCGGGAATGGAAGAGAATCAAAAAAAGCGCTTTTTATGACAGGCCAAACATCATCAGACATCCACCTTGAATACACTACGCACCAATACAAGTTTTCATCCAAAGATTTACTAATTAAATGGGCTAACGCTTTTTGCTCATCGCTTAACCAATCGTCTAGAACATCTCCTCTTGTCTGTTTTAAGTGTTCAATTATAAAGTATGAATCTGCTATTGTTTTATTATCATCCAGTATAAAAGGTAATTTACCTTTCGGTGCAATTCTTAAATTATTCACATCCTCTTTTGATTCAAACTTAATACCAGCAAGTCTCAAATAAGTATCGAGTTTAAGCACAAAAGCACTAGGGTCGTTTAATCCAAATTTTTCGCCAAAACTATGTACGGTAACCATGATCATCTCCTATTATCAATAGCACGAACACAGAATAACTGTCTCCTACTGACAACATTGTGTCAGTAGTGTTAGGGTTAATTTTTATTCCGTTTTGTATACTTTGTTAATCTCATTAACAATATACCAACTGTCATGTTTCGATCTAAGGAATTAACTTGAGTGATCCAATCATTTTATTAGTCGCAGTAGGGCTTATATCAATCCTTTGTCAGTTTGTCGCATACAAAGTCAAGCTACCCGCCATACTGCCTCTTCTATTAGCAGGTATCCTTGTAGGGCCTGTCACAGGTATTATTGATCCCGATGTTTTGTTTGGTGACC
This sequence comes from Paraglaciecola sp., assembly GCF_051252315.1. Lineage (GTDB taxonomy): Bacteria > Pseudomonadota > Gammaproteobacteria > Enterobacterales > Alteromonadaceae > Paraglaciecola. The sequence continues at coordinate 5,115 of NZ_JBPOFP010000078.1, forward strand.
TATTATTTCCGATAGTCTCTTTGTCAGTCGCCATTATTTTGTTTGAAGGGGCCCTTACCCTAAAACTCGAAGATTTGAGTGGGCATGGTTCAATGGTAAGGAACTTGTGTACCTACGGAGCGATTATCACTTGGTTGATTGTTTCACCCATTGCCCATTTCGGTTTAGGCATGTCTTGGCAAATGGCGTTTTTATTGGGCGCCATATTAACAGTCACAGGCCCTACGGTAATAGTCCCCATGCTCAGAACCGTTCGACCTTCTAGTAAAGTTGCGAACATATTACGATGGGAAGGGATCATAATTGACCCTGTTGGAGCATTGCTTGCTGTATTAGTTTTTGAATATATAATTTCTACGCAAAATGCCCTAAGTCATACGCTAACCGCTTTTACATTAACTATTGCTGTAGGTATTGGTTTTGGTGTGGTGTTTGGATATCTATTGGGAATTTTGATTAGGCACCACTTAATCCCACATTACTTAGTAAATACTGCCGCTTTAACCTTAATGTTAGGCGCATTTGCAGGTTCAAACTTCATAGCTCACGAATCAGGCTTGCTAACTGTGACGATTATGGGAATGTGGTTAACCAACATGAAAAAAGTTGATGTTGAAGGCATTGTCGAATTTAAAGAAACATTAAGCGTATTGTTAATTTCAGGCCTGTTTATTCTATTGGCATCACGTATTGAACCATCAGCAATATTAAGTTTAGGCTGGGGGGCTATTTTAGTATTGTTTGGCATATTATTTATTGCCAGACCTGTTTCAGTCATTCTCTCCTCTTTAGGAACAAAATTAACCTGGCAAGAAATTGCCCTATTAAGTTGGATTTCACCTAGAGGCATTGTCGCAGCAGCTGTATCAGCATTATTTGCATTAAAACTGGAAGCCCTTAATTACGCCCAAGTAGAATTATTAGTACCTATGGTGTTTTTAGTGATAATCAGTAGCGTTGTATTACAAAGTCTGACTTCAGTTAAAATCGCCCAATACTTAGGTTTAAGAGCCCCTGCTCCCCATGGTTTTTTATTATTTGGTGGTGGCGAATTTGCAAGAGCTTACGCCCGCGAATTAATGAAACAAAACGTCACTGTATGCCTTGCCGACACTAACTGGGAAACTATTAGTAACGCTAGAATGGAAGGCATTCCAACATATTTTGGCAATCCAATATCTGATCATGCTTCACGTACCTTAGATTTGTCGCAATTTGGAAGTGTTTTAGTATTGTCTCCCTACAAACAACTCAACCCACTTGTTACCTACCATTTTGAACATCAAATGGGTAAAGGGGCCGTTTATGGTCTCAATAATAGACATAACCCTACACTTTCAAGCCACCAAGTATCTGAATCATACGCTGAAAAATTAGGTCTGTTTTCAGAAGATGTGAATTACGGAAAACTAGCCAGTTTCATGGCTAAAGGAGCAATCATTAAAACCACCCGTATTTCAGAAGAGTTTACTTTTGAGAATTATGAGCAAGAATACGATGGTAAATTATTGACCTTATGTGCAATCGATTCAAAAGGAAAAGTACATATGTACACCCACTCTAATTCTATTAAAGCTAAAGCAGATTGGCGCATTATTAGCCTTATTCAAGTAATCTAATAAAAGTCATTAACTACGTTATTCAACCCGTACTCGGGTTATTTAGACTCGGCTAAAAATACAGAAAACCCTTTGATATAACTGTCCCAACCACTGGCATGCATATTGGCACTTTCTTGGGTTGTAAAACCTATATGGTTTAATATGATATGAGTACCCTTTTCAGTGGCTTCGAACTTGACGTCGATTTCGGAAACATCACCATCTTTGTTCCACTCCCAGGTATAACGAATATGAGAAGGAGGGTCGACAACCAAAAAACGTCCCTCATTTGAACTTGAAAAGTCTGCACTTTTCATGATTAAACGATAATGCCCACCCACTGCAGGCAATATATCCATAGCTGTAGCTGGCGCTATCACTGTTTTGGAAGATACCCAAGCTTGATAAACCACTTGTCTTGTAAAAGGCAACTGGTAGCTTTTAGTCACTTTCATCGTTCTCCCCTCTTGTTAGGAAGTATTTACGTTTAGAGTAGCCAAGGCACAACATAAATAAAAGCGATAGCTATCGCTTTTATTAATTTATCCAGAGTCTGGGTGAATTTAATATAAAACTGGAAATCTAACTTTTATAAAAAGTAATGGAATTATCTAAACCTAATACACATGAATATTTTGTGAGTCGTTTAGCCTGAGGTTTCACTTTCATTTTGACTGAGGCGCCTTTAAGTCCTTTCATCCATTTTGACTTTTTACCGATAGATTTAATGGAATCTTGACCATAACGAGTTTTAGCTTCCAACTCGCAACTTGATACCACTTGTTGCTTAACTTGTTCTTTGCTTAATTCAATATTAGCAAATGCAACAGAAGAGCTTAACAAAGCGCTAACACCAATCGATACTATTATAGAGTGACCTTTATTCATCATTTTTCCTTATTGATTAACGAGTTCACTCATTCAACAAGATAATGCGTTTTAAAGCTTACAAATTACGAAATCCTGTAGTTATTTTCATAATCGGTTAGCTAATATTAAAAATCGGTCAAACTAATCTGCATCTATCGTATGCATTCTTCGAAATTCCGTTGGGGTCATTTCTTTCAAGGTTTTAAAAGCTTTGTTAAATGTAGTTAACGACGCATAACCAGACTCTATTGCTATGGTTAAAATTGGTGTTCTAATGAGTTTTGGATCAGACAACTTTTGTGCAGCATCTTTTATGCGATATCTATTTAGATAGTCATTAAAATTTCGATAACCTAAATGTTGATTGATAAGTCTTCGTAATTGATGTTCTGGTATATGTAAATGATCAGACAATAGTCTTATCGTCAGTTCATTCTGTCGGTAATACAGCTCACTATCCATTGCATGAGTTAACTTATCTAACCATTCTTTATCCGCTACTGAAGGCGAAGGAATATCTTTTATCACAAGGGTTTCAGATAACTCTTCAATAGATTCAGCAACCACATTAAATCGAGATATTAATATGACATACCCTAAAAATAGCGCGTAACCAGAGATAAAGGTGACATTAATATAATTTAAATAGTCAGGGAAAGCGCCATGACCAAAGACAAACTCACTGGCTACAACAAACAATAAAAATCCACCTGAGGTAAATGCCAAGCCGATACGTAACTTTCTTCGACAATCAACTAGGTCAGATTGCCAATTTCTAAATATGTCTACCATACCTAAAATGACTAAAACTATCGTACATAACAACATAACAGTATGAGGCAGAGAAAACGGGGATGAGTCTATTGTAAAAACACAAGAATTTATGCCCAAACCAAGACATAAAAGCAAACCAGCATAATGCCCTTTATGAATTTTATAATTTGTTTCATGGGTATTGAATAAAGTTGAAGCACACATCCAAAAAATAGCAGGGGTAGCAGCACTGAACACTTTAAAGGAGACGTTTAATACTGGTAATGTCTCGACAAAGGGCTGCAACATGTATGAGGCTGCACCAAGTAACAATAAGCTAAACACGCGGGTTGTCACAATATTCCCATACTCGGACATGATCCTACCTATGACCAGACCAATAGCACCTAACCCTATGCCAGCAGCGACTAAAAATAGTTGTTCCATGTCTCCCTTAATATTTTATTTTGACAAACAATTAAGCTTCTCAGTGAAAATTAAAACCTTAACTACCAACTAAGATCATCTGGAATTTCGTAGTCACCATACCAATCAGCATCTTCACTGCTTTTCTGATCTTCGTCCGAAATATTATCAACACGATAGACGACGCTAATTTCATCTCTTTCAGCAATTTTATTAGCCACCGGCATGGGCACGAGTTCATATCCTGCACCTAATTTTACAACAGCTAATTTGCCTTGAGTAATTTGTTTTTGTACTGCTGGGCTAACATACATGCGTTTAATTAATGTGCCATCAGTAAAATTACACACCACGTCATCTTGGCCTTTAGAGCCAGCTGTTTTAGGTTGTTTATTTGTTTCAATCAATTGTTTGATCTGTGCTGCAACGGCTTTTTTATCTGCTTCTAATTTAGTTTTTTGGTTTAACTCGCGGTCTTTGGCTTTTTTAAGTTCCACGGCCTTTTCTGCTGCTAACTTAGCTTCATTGGTTTCTTCTACTTTATGTTTCTGTTTTGCTTTGGCTTGTTTATGTTTTTGTTGCCTAACTTGTTTAGCTTTTTTCTTATCTGCTAATCCGGCTTTAAGTAATTGTTCTTGAAGAGTAAGTGCCATTTTGTTGTGCCATTTAATTAATTTGAAAATAAAACGACAGCCTAAGCTGTCGTTTGTCTAACTAGTTTAACCTAAAATCACGTAAGATTATTTTGGTTTTTTTCGTTTGTCTTCTGCTTTCCACTTACCATCTGTAAACCAAGCAGACCAACCAGATGCTTTGCCATCTTCTTTCTCTGACATCACATATTGTTGTTTAGTTTTTCGACTATAACGAACTATGGTTGGATTTCCATCAGGGTCCTTCGCTGGTGCATCAGCTAAATAATAAAACTTAGGTGAAATGCGGTCTCTAAATCGAGCTAATTCAGCTACTTTAGGTGCCCGTGTTTCTCTAGATTTAGGGAAATTATGTGCAGCTAAGAAAATACCTGAAGCGCCATCTCTTAACACAAAATGTGCATCCGATTTAGTACATTCCAATTCAGGTAAATCTGTTGGATCTTCTTTAGGTGGAGCTGCTTCACCGTTTCTCAATAACTTACGGGTATTTTTACAATCTTCACTTGTACACCCAAAGTATTTACCAAAACGTCCACTTTTAAGCTCCATGTCAGACTGGCATTTATCACACTCAATGATAGGTCCTTCGTAGCCTTTAATTTTAAAGGTACCAGCTTCAACATAAACCCCTTCACACGTAGGAGTATTACCACATACGTGTAACTTACGGGTTTCGTCCACTAGGTAACTATCCATTGCTGTGCCACAAACATCACAACGACGTTTAGAACGAAGCAATTCGGTCTCTAACTCATCTTCGTCATCAACTTTAACCACTTCATCACCAGCGGTTAAATTCATGGTACCTGTGCAACGCTCTTTAGGCGGTAAACTGTAACCAGAACACCCCAAAAACACGCCGGTACTAGCTGTACGCACATTCATAGGGCGTTCGCATTTTGCACATGAAATATCAGTTGGCACAGCTTGATTTAAGCGCATGCCACCATCTTCTGGTGACTTTTCTGCCAACAACATTTTTTGTTCAAAATCGGTATAGAAATCGTTAAGTACATCTTTCCACAAGACATTTCCACCAGCTATATCATCAAGCTGTTGTTCCATGTTAGCAGTAAAGTCATAGCTAATTAGATCATCAAAATTTTCTAATAATCGGTCATTTACAATCTCACCCATTTTCTCAGCATAAAAACGTTTGCTTTCTATTCGAGCATATCCGCGATCTTGTATAGTAGAAATGATACTGGCGTATGTTGAAGGTCTTCCGATGCCTCGTTTTTCAAGCTCTTTTACGAGAGACGCTTCGTTAAATCTAGCCACTGGTTTAGTAAAGTGTTGTTTAGGATCTAGCGCTTTCAAGCTAAGGCTTTCACCTTCTTTTACATCAGGTAATAGTAAGTCTTCTTCGCCTTTTTTACGTTGTGTATTTTGAACCTTAGTCCAACCGTCAAATTTTAACACCCGACCCTTTGCAGTCAGTTCAAACTCTCCGGCTTTAACTCGGATCGTACTGGCATCATATTTCGCATTAGTCATTTGACAGGCTACAAATTGACGCCAAATTAGTTCATACAAACGCTGAGCATCTCTTTCAACTTCACTCAAAGATTCTGATTTGACCAATACATTCGATGGGCGAATAGCTTCGTGAGCCTCTTGCGCCCCTTCTTTACTGCCATATCTAATTGGGTTGTCAGGCAAATATTTACCACCAAAATTGTCCGAGATATAATCTCGACAACCGTCAACAGCTTCTTTGCTCAAGTTAGTTGAATCTGTACGCATATAAGTAATGTGACCGGCTTCATACAAACGCTGAGCCATCATCATGGTTTTCTTAACGCCAAAACCTAACTTGGTACTAGCTGCCTGCTGTAAAGTAGAGGTTATATATGGGGCTGAAGGTTTACTTTGAGTTGGTCTAGATTCGCGACTTTCAACTTTAAACTCTGCACTTTGTAGAAAGGAAACGGCCTTTTCACTTTGCGCTTTATTAACTGGTTTAAACGCTTTGCCATTTTCTTTGGCCACCAACATACGCAGACCAGTTTGTTTTTCTGTCGAGAGATCAGCATGAATGTCCCAAAACTCTTCTGGTACAAACGCTTTGATTTCTCTCTCACGTTCGACTACGAGTCGAACTGCTACAGATTGAACGCGACCAGCTGAAAGTCCTCTGGCCACCTTTTTCCACAACAAAGGTGATACCATAAATCCAACAACACGATCTAAAAATCGTCTGGCTTGCTGGGCATTCACCATTTCAATATTTAATTCAGTTGGAGTTGAAAAAGCATCTTGAATGGCATTTTGAGTGATCTCGTTAAACACCACACGCTGAAATTCTTTGCCTGGTTCGTCAATTAACTCTCGTAGATGCCAAGCAATGGCTTCCCCTTCTCTATCCAAATCCGTTGCGAGATAAACGGTGTCGGCGTTTTTGGCAAGCTTTTTTAATTCATTGACAACCTTCTCTTTTCCTTCAAGCACATCATAATGTGCTTTCCAGTCTTTTTTCGGGTCAATACCCATTCGGTCAACTAGTTTTTTGTAATCATGCTCTCGAAGATAGTTTTCGCGCTTTTTTTCCGACAAAAGTTTTAACTCTTTTGCTGGTTTTTTAGGCGCAACTTTGCCAAGAGCCTTATGAGGAAGGTCTCTTACGTGGCCGACACTAGATTTAACAATAAAATTTTTGCCGAGATATTTATTAATTGTTTTTGCCTTTGCCGGTGACTCGACAATGACTAGAGATTTTGCCATAAATTGGTATTAACCTTTGATTTAATTAGGTTTTTATTAATCAAACAAACCATTACTCTGATCTGCCCGCTAAAAATGCTTTTTAAGATATATCGATAAAATGAATAGAAAACAAGTTCTTCTTCATACTTATCTAATATTCTTTTTTTAGGCCAGCCATAACTGTATATTTTTCAACCAACTTATTTGGCAGTTAATTTAAAACCAGTATAATGCAATAAAACGAGTCGATGACATCAATTAACCTCTAACTTTAATGTTGTTATCACGACGGTATTTTCATTCAATAAGTGAGAAAGTGATGACGCAATACGAAGCCAACTTTGACGGTTTAGTTGGGCCTACCCACAATTATGCTGGATTATCATTCGGTAATGTTGCTTCTTTAAATAATGCGAGTTCATCTAGCAGCCCTAAACAAGCTGCTAAGCAGGGTTTAAAGAAAATGAAGGCCCTAGCTGACCTAGGCATGATTCAAGGCGTTCTCGCTCCACAGGAGCGACCTGACATACATTCTTTACGACGTTTGGGCTTTAATGGGTCTGATGCACAGGTTTTAGAAGCGGCAGCCAAACATGCCCCAGCTATTTTTCAAGCATCTTGCTCTGCATCCAGCATGTGGACGGCCAATGCGGCAACGGTGTCCCCAAGTGCCGATACTCATGATGGAAAAATCCACTTTACACCCGCTAATTTAACTAGCAAATATCATCGTTCTCTAGAGCCCGAAGTCACTGGCAGAATATTACAAGCAACGTTCAGCGATCCGGAGTACTTTTGCCATCACAAACACTTACCTGAAAATGATCATTTTGGTGATGAAGGTGCAGCTAATCATACTCGTTTATGTGCAAGTTATGGTGATACTGGATTAGAAGTTTTTGTCTACGGCAAGCAAGCTTTTGATTTAAGTCAGTCTGCCCCTAAAAAGTATCCAGCAAGACAAACACTAGAAGCCTCACAAGCAGTGGCCAGGTTACATGGGCTAAAAGATGAAAATGTTGTTTATATTCAACAAAATCCTGAACTGATTGACCAAGGCGTGTTCCACAATGATGTTATTTCTGTGGGTAACCAAAACGCGTTGTTTTATCACGAACTAGCATTTAACCATTCTGATAATGCTCTTCAACAAATCCGAAAAAAGTTTAAAGGAAAAGAACTACATTTCATTTGTGTCAAAGAGAGTGACGTTAGTGTACAGGACGCTATTAACAGCTATTTATTTAATACTCAAATAATTACTTTACCGAGCGGTGACATGGCAATTATTGCTCCAACAAACTGCCAAGAAAACCCAACAGTAGAAAGTTATTTATCAAAGCTGGTCAGCCAAGATACGCCTATTAAACAGGTTAAATATTTTGACGTTAAACAAAGCATGCAAAATGGTGGAGGTCCTGCATGTTTGCGTTTAAGAGTAGCAATGAACGAGCATGAATTAGCGGCGGTAAATCCTCATACTTTAATAAATGACCAGCAATTTAAAGTATTAAACTCATGGGTAGAAAAGCATTACCGAGATGAGTTAAAAATTGCAGATTTAAGTGATCCTCAACTGTTAGTTGAATCAAGAACGGCACTTGACGAATTGACCCAAATATTAGATTTAGGCTCAGTTTACCCTTTTCAACAAATATAGAGTGATACGATTTTGTAATAAAAAACCCGGTTTAACCGGGCTTTTTGTTTTACGTTTATTTTAAGACTGAAGATCTATAATGCGTTGGTGCAGTTTAAATTTGCACCGTCATCAATATAAGTACCAGGATTATCAGGATCTTCAACAGAGTTAACACCTGTCCCAAATGGATTGCTGTTTGGCGGCGTAGTATCTATTTCTAAATCAACCGCTGACGCTGATAACAGAAAAAACTGGCTAGTTTGTGACTCACTACCTGACACGGGTGTGCTTGCTGTTATTTTGACTTGTCCCCATGCTGCGAACGTTTTAGCGTAGCGTAATTCAATAACGGCCTGACCATTTTCATCGGTGGTTACATTGCCATCTATAGAAATAATATTCCCCGGAGTCAAATTATTATTACCATTGGCATCTTCACCGGCATCTAAAATTGCATCGCCATCAAAGTCTTCGTTTGCGCAACCAATAGTATGCACAGGAACCCAATATTCGAAGCTTTCAACATCAGGGAATGCACGCCAATAACCTTTATAAAAAGCTGGACGAATAACACCATAATTAGGGTCTCCCACCTCTGCATTGGGTTCTAATAACTCAGTGTATTTTACTGGTGTACCTGTGATGGTTAAGTCTACATTACTCACAGGATTAGAATTTGCGTCAGTCACAAACACAGTGAACTTTTTAAGATAACTTGTCTCATCGGGCGCATCTATTTCGTTGCCCGTACCAATGGAAATAAATTGTGCTCTGTCAGCAATTGTCAACTTAGTACTGGCTGTTAATTTTGACTCTGATTCAGTCACTGTAATGATGATTCCATCTTCATTTGTGACGGTATTTGAGGTAAACACAGCAGACGCTAAACCATTACTGTCAGTAACAGCTTCAGCTGGAAATATATCCCCCCCGCTCACATCATCAGCATTAAAACTAACTGTTTTACCTTTTACCAAATTCCCAGCAGGGTCTCTTAAAATAGCAATAATAGTACTTTTTTGCCCTGCTGGGCCAATAGAGCTTGAGCTAGCAGATACGATAATGTTATCAACCTCTGTCGCGATAAATTCAACGACTGTCCGTGCATTAACAATATTACCCTCTCCGTCGATACCTTGAGCTGATATCAGCGCCTTACCCGCATTGCTTGACTGGATTTGAATCGTTGCTACACCTTCATTGTTTGTCGTAATAGACGAACTAGAAAGTTCTCCACGAGTCGTTGTTAACGAAATATTTCCACCAGAAAAAGGCAGATTTTCTTTAAGCCAAGTTAGATCAAGGTTACTAAGCTGTCCTAAAGGAATATCTTCCTCAGTCACGCCAGTAAAGGCAAAACTATCTTGCTGTACACTAATACTTAAGTTGCCCGTTGCGTTAATCGCACTAGCCGTAATTAAATCTAAACCTGAATTATCAGCTGTTAACGTCACTGTTACTTGACCTTCAGCGTCAGTAACAACCTCTGTGTTGGTTAATTGATTGTTATTTTGCGAACTAATTACCACGGCTTGATTGCCGATGCCTTCGCCATCGGAGTCAGCAAGAAAAACAGTAAACTCAGCACTTTGTCCAAGTATTACTGATGGAGGGCCATTAATAACTATTTCAGTACCCACAACCTGGATTTCTAATTCTTTGGTAAATGCCCCGACTGTCGCGGAGGCCTTGATCGACCTATTTTCGGGCTTATTTTGGGTAGACAGTAATGCCTTTGCGATACCATCAGCGCCTGTCACAATCTGAGTTTGTTGTAAACTGGCGTCTGAATCTGCTGAAAAAATCACTTCAACACCTTCTAGTAAAACATTATTTTCATCTTTTACTAATGCTATAAGTTCAATTTTATCAGAACCACTAGAAGCGAGTAAAATAGAGCTAGAAAACAAATCTAATGAAGCTGGTTTAGTATTAAGTTTAACAATACCTGCCGAGTCAAATGTCGTGCTAACCGATTCGCCAGAACCCAAAGTTGCTGTAATTTCCCCAGCACCAGAGTCTTCCCCCACAAGTATGTCTAAATAAGCAATACCACTGCCATCGGTACGAGCACTGCCTGCATCATTAGCAAAAACAGCTAAGCCTTCTGGCTGAAAAGCAAAAGAAACCAAAGTATCAGTCACTGCATCCCCATTTGAGTCGGTGACTGTAGTGGCTATCCTAAGTGAGTTATTATCGGTTAAGTCTTTAGATAACTCCCCTGTCTCAACACTCGTTAACGCAATATCTAAAGAACGAGTGACGACTGTCGAGTTATAAGTAGTGGTAGCTGTTTCACCAGTGCCTAAGTTGGCTGTAATTTCGCCAGCCCCAGAACTTTCACCTACGAGAATATCTAAGATAGCAACACCGTCATTTCCCGTTCGGGCAGTACCAGAGTCATTGGAGAAAATAGCCAAGCCTTCTGGTTGAAATGTATAGGTGATTAATGAATCGACTATTGGCTCGCCTTTCGAATTAGTGGCTGTGGCAGTCAACCTTAATGGATTAGCCGCACTTAATTCTGTTGTCACTTCACCTGTTTCAATACTTGTGAACACTAACTTAATTGAACGTGTTACTGGATCTGTTGTACCACCAGTAGTTGTACCTCCTGTACCGTCATCTCTCTCAAGACCTCCGCCACCACCGCCACACGCGAACAATCCAAATAGAATGAATATTCCTAATAAAGTTTTAACACGCAAAATCATAATTCTTTTCCTTTACACTCATTATCTAAGCTTACACGACAATTTAATATTAATGGTTCAGCTTCATGAACAAAATTGTTAACCTAAGCCTCACCGTATACTTTTTAATACTTTTTTTAACTAAAAGCTTAGGACTTTCATGCCACAGTCAAGTCAAACTCAATCTACAAAACTTGGTCTTACAGCTCGTATCTTTATCGGCATGATTGCCGGAATCGTTATCGGAGCTTTACTACAATGGTCATTTGATGATAGCGGAGATTTTTCATTTAGTGTATTCGGGATAAACGTTTCAACGTATGGTGTTTTAGTAGAAGGTATATTTAATGTCGTTGGAAAAATATTTATTGCTAGCTTAAAGATGTTAGTTGTCCCTCTAGTTTTTGTATCTTTGGTTTGCGGAACCTCTAGTTTATCGGACCCATCCAAGCTAGGTCGTTTAGGCGGTAAATCAATATTGTTATACATAGGTACAACTGCCATTGCGATTAGTTTAGCGGTTTCCTTCGCTCTAATTGTCGCACCTGGTGAAGGATTAAATTTAGTTTCTCAAGCCACATATGAAGCCAAACAAGCCCCGTCATTAGGCCAAGTGATCATCAATATGATGCCGACTAACCCAATCAATGCCATGGCTGAAGGAAACATGTTACAAATTATTGTATTTTCGGTATTTTTCGGTATCGCCATGGCTATGACAGGAGACGCAGGAAAAAGGTTAACCAGCGTTTTTGAAGATTTAAGTACGGTTATTATGAAACTAGTCACCATTTTGATGAATCTGGCCCCGTACGGTGTGTTTGTGCTGATGGCGAAAATGTTTGCAACTATCGAATTCGACACAATAATTAGCTTAATAAAATACTTTTTGCTTGTGGTGTTTGTGTTGTTAGTGCATGCATTTGTATCTTATTCCGTGATTTTAAAACTACTCAGCGGATTAAACCCACTCATTTTATTCCGTAAAATGCGCGATGCTGCCTTGTTTGCTTTTAGCACCTCTAGTAGCAGTGCAACTTTACCTATAACTATGGAAACAGCGACCAAAAAATTAGGTGTTAAATCTAGTGTCGCTTCATTTACGGTTCCCCTTGGTTCGACTATCAACATGGATGGAACCGCGATAATGCAAGGCGTTGCAACCGTATTCATTGCTCAAGTATACGCAGTAGATTTAACTTTAGCGGATTACCTTATGGTTATTCTTACCGCCACTCTAGCGTCAATTGGAACAGCAGGTGTGCCGGGGGTGGGTTTAATTATGTTAGCCATGGTTTTACAACAAGTTAACTTACCTGTTGAAGGAATTGCCCTGATCATTGGGGTAGACAGATTATTAGATATGACCCGCACAGCAGTCAATGTAACTGGCGATTGTATGGTAGCTTGTATCGTGGGTAAAAGTGAAAATGAGTTTAATACGGATGTATTTAATGACTTAGACGCAGGTATCAAAGACGAAGAAGTTGATTTTCAACACTTAGAAAACAATAGCTAGAAAACCACTTAAATTGAGTTCAAAAGCTACTAACACGAGTTAGTAGCTTACTCGATAATTAATGACCTAATACTTTTGCAGGGTTGATTTTAGCGGCTGTAATTGCCGGATAAATAGTCGCCAAAACACTCAGAGAAATAGCAATAGTCGCAGTCAAATACACCTCATTCCAATTTAATTCAGACGGTAAAAAATCTATAAAATAAATATCACCAGATAAAAATTTAACCCCTAATAAATTTTCAACAAAGTTGGCGACCTTAGCTAAATTGATTGCCATAAACGCGCCACAAACTACACCTAATATTGTACCGATAAAACCGTTAAAAGAACCTTGTAGCATAAATACAAATATAATAAGTCCATTTTTAGCCCCCATACTTTTCAACATGGCTATCTCGCTTTGTTTTTCATTAACGGCCATCACTAGGGTAGAAACAATATTAAAACAAGCAACTGCAATCACTAAGATTAAAGCGATGTAAACCACAACTCGCACTAACTGAATATCTTGATATAGATTTCCATCACTTACTGTCCAATTTGACATGTAAACTTCAGACTTCATCTTAAAACCAATTTCTCGCGTTAGTGCTGGTGCACGAAACGGATCTTCATACCTTAGTCGCAGACCTTGGGCCCCAAAGCCAATGTTTTGTGCTTTTGCTGCCAGAGACATATTAATAAAACCAACATGGTTACTTAATTCTCCACCCAAATTAATACCCGCTAAAACATTAAGTCGAATAACTTTAGGAGCACTTAAACTAAGATCATTGGATAACTGTGGTAATAATATTTGTACTTTATCCCCTGCTTTAAGTTTGAGTTTCTCCATCACCCCTACACCTAACAAAACACCATTTTCATCGGCTAAGAATTCCGACCAAGCTTGTTCAGATACTAAAGTAGGTAAAATTCCGTTCTGGGCAAAAGAAGGATCTAATCCAGTAATTTCTACTGCTTTCATTTTATTGCCTTTTTGAACCATGCCTGTGGCTTTGACATAGGGTTCAACAAACGTCACTTCAGGGTGTTTTTTCAATTGGCTTAATTCATCGGCCCAATTCTCAATACCATTCGCATAAACCGACTTAAATTCAGCATGAGGGATAACTGAAAGCAGTTTGTCTTTTAATTCCCTTTCAAAGCCATTCATGACTGACAACAACACAATCAACACGAAACAACCTAAACCAATTCCAAAAGTTGAAGAGGCTGAAATAAATGAAATGAAACCATTTTGCCGTTTATCAGATCGAAAACGCCAAGCTAGCAACCAAATTAGATGCATCAACTGTCACCTGAATCAGACAAAACGCCATCAACTAAATGCAAACTTCTGTCTAACCTGTTTGCCAATTGATTATCATGAGTCACCACTACAAAACTAGTTTGTGTTTGCTCACGTAACTCGACTAACAGTTGATAAATGCTTTCGCCATTTCTTTGATCTAAATTACCCGTGGGTTCATCTGCCAATATTAATTTGGGTTGAGTCACTAACGCACGAGCTATAGCAACGCGCTGGCGTTCTCCGCCTGATAATTCATTAGGTTTATGGCTTGAACGATGAGATAGCCCTACCTTTTTTAACATAGCCAAGGCAAGCGCATTAGCCTTCTTGATAGGCATTTTTGCAATAAAGAGTGGCATAGCCACATTTTCCAAAGCACTAAACTCAGGTAACAGGTGATGAAACTGGTACACAAACCCTAAAGACTGATTACGAAACTGTGCTTGCTGATTTTGGTTAAACTGAAAAATATCCTGTTGTTCAAAAGTGACACTTCCTGAAGTAGGCACATCTAACGCGCCTAACAAATGAAGTAATGTACTTTTTCCCGAACCAGAGCTCCCTACTATCGCGACTTGTTCGGCTTTATTAATGGTAAAGTTAATATTTTTTAAAACCTTTACGCTATTTTCACCGTCCGTATATTCCTTACTTAATTCAGTACATTTAAGCAATTCACTCATATTAAACGTTTATTCCTAATTTTGTTTAAAATCACTTGATCTTGTTAATTTAGTTAAACGTTTTTTATCACGACGTTTAGATAAAATTTGTGCTAATTTTCGCATACTTACCACTTGATCACTTTCATCAATAATATCGACACCAAATAGGCTTTCAACTAAATCTTCTAAGGTTAAAACACCTTCTAATCCACCATATTCATCAACAATTAATAACATGTTTCCGCGCTTAGAGTGCAATGGTTGGAACGCTTTAGCCAGCGGCATGGTACTTAATATGGTTACCATGTCATTTCTAAATTCAGATAAAGGTTTATCAGCAGAGCCTTTAGCAAAAGCCAACAATAAATCGCTTCGTAATACATAACCGCTGATTTTTTCAGCTTCGTTAGATTCATAAATTGGGATGCGAGAAAAAGTCACGTCTATATGTGTTCGCATAAACTCGGACAACATCATGTCTTCAGATACAGAAAATATTACGGTTCTATGGGTCATGCTTTCTTTAACTTTTATTTGATTCAAGTTAAGTAAATTTTGCATTACCGTTGCTTCACGAGCTGCTAACTGTCCTTCTTCTAAAGATAAAGCCGCCATTGCAGATAACTCTTCTCTATTGAGCCCTTTAAGTGGTGATTCATCTTGCATATTTGACGTTAATCTTTGAGCCATTTTAACCAATGGATATAAAGCAAGAATCAGGTACTTTAAAAAGAAAGCGGTAATAGGAGCTAATTGGCGCCAATAAGTTGCGCCTAGAGTTTTGGGAATGATTTCAGAAAAAATTAAAATAAGTAACGTAAGAATAGCTGATGCCACTCCTAAATAAGCATCACCAAATACAACCGCGGCTTGCGCTCCGGCTCCGGCTGCGCCCATGGTATGAGCAATTGTATTTAAACTTAATATAGCAGCAAGAGGCTGGTTAATATCTTTAACTTGACTGGCCAATAATTTACCAGAGGCATTATCATTTTTTTGTAACACTGAGATATAGGCAGGTGAAACGCTTAAGATCACCGCTTCCGCGACTGAACAGATAAAGGAAAAGCCCAAAGCAATAAAAATATATAGTAATAAAAGAAACATGTAGAAGTTATCTCAATCCTTGATGACAAGAATACTATTTAACAATGTCTGGTGATTATATCAAAACCATTTTGATAACATAGAAATAAAATTGGGGGGAAGGTAAAACTTGATAATTTAATGGCGGAGTGGACGAGACTCGAACTCGCGACCCCCGGCGTGACAGGCCGGTATTCTAACCAACTGAACTACCACTCCGCATATAAATCACATTGTTGTTTTGATATTGGCGGAGTGGACGAGACTCGAACTCGCGACCCCCGGCGTGACAGGCCGGTATTCTAACCAACTGAACTACCACTC
>NZ_JBPOFP010000079.1:0-21332 GCF_051252315.1 Paraglaciecola sp.
ATAGGCTCAGATAGCACCTCACACGTTTCTTCCCCAAGAATTTTACATGCACTTAAGTTTACTGTTTTTTCCTTCTATTGAATTAAACTATCAGCTGAACTAGCTAATTTTTCTTTTAGGTGGCATTGAGTGCTTAAAATTAAGTCTTATATATCTGCACGTTAAACTCACAACGGCGCTCAAGCATCCGCATTGCTGCACTAAATAATCGCGATAACTATTTTGACAAACACAGTTACCACCACACCGTAACAATCGAAAACTCTGAAATAATTAAACAATGCCTGGAATAAAAGAAAATCATGACTAAACTTTTTATATCACTTAAAGTGATTAAAACTCAAACAAGACAGGTAGTCTGACAGATAGGGTTATTTTACTTCGAGCGTTAGGGATTAGTGAAATTATTTTATTAAAAAGGAAAAAAGCTATGAATAAAATACAAGAGAGATTTTGGCTCGCGATAATCTTTATCGGTCAACGTGTAGTTTTAGCGTTCAGTCTTATAGGAGTCGTGTACTTCGCCGTTTGGCTTACATATCAAAAAATTATATTTGAACCGAAAATCAATGAGTTTAATTACGAAATTACGCTTTTACAAGAAAAACGAAATCCGATTGATGTCAGTTTGCAGAGCTTATTGCCAAAGATTGGATCTGTTAATGAAGAAATAGCAACACTTGAGCCCGAATTAACTATTCAACAAAGTAAAGTCGAAAAGTTAAATGAAACCGTGGAAGAAGAATGTAAAATTTTTGGTAAGATACCTAACCCAATACCTCTCCCAATAGATAGCCCTGACTGTCGCATAGCGAGAAAAATTTTAGAAGAAGATAAAGTGATATTACCTAAGATGGAAGACCAGTATGATGCATTTGTTACTTCCCAAAAAGACATGCTTGAAAATAAAGATGATTTAGAACAGCAGATTAAGGATATTAATGATGATATTGGTAAGGTCGAACAGAGTATCAGAGACTTTGAAAATAAAAATCACAACCCCTTTATTGGGCTTTACTTTCTTATATTTGGAGCAATATAGAGCGTGAGTTTCCTAAAAGTATTATTTAGCTTTATTTCTATTTTATTAATGTTTCAAGCATCGTCAAAACCATTAATTTCTAATATTGATGAACTACTAGAACATTGTGATAATAATGACACTATACGCGCAAATAAATATGGCATCACACCGGTTCAAGCAATAAGTTATGGTTTATTGATTCAAAAACTCGTTTCAACAAAAGATATGGAAGGTTTGCTTAGACTTATTAAAGGAGAGCTATCCCAAGGTCCAAGGAAATCTTTCGCAAGAAAATATCAATTTGATGAGCTTTTTTCTTCTGGTTGGCAAGAGCGTGTCCTTGATGCAACTCCTCAATGTTCTCCATATCCACCACCAGCACCAGAAGGAATCTTTGTCATTGGGGATATAACCTACAATACTAAAGGTCAAATTATAAAAATAGGTGATACTTTAGACGAAAAACCACTACTTAATAATAAATGGGTTGTAGATGCAGAATTAGTTAATCCAACCTGTTTTGTTCAAGAGTGGTGGTCTTCTCAGAATTATTACGAATTTGCAAGACAGTTTGATATTTCAGTAGAACGCTTGCGCACGGATGTGGGCCAATTGTTTGGTAATGGAATAAATGATTACACCCCAATTACTCCAGGCTGGGAACAGAAAAAGGCATCTCCTAAAACTATATCGTTAATCAACAGTCTAAAGTCGTGTAATAAGACAATTAATACCCCTGAATGGCTTGAGGGAGAAGTAGCTTTAAATGTAAACGATCAAGAAGGCAATGAATATTACAGTTACAAACTTTGGCATTCAGTGAGCCTAGAAAAATGTAGTTCACTTGCACCTTATATTGGTACTGTTTGTCTTGAGTCCTATTTTGTAGAGTTATCAAATTATGATGGAGGCTCAATAGGCTATAATAATTCCTATGGGGTTTATGGAGTATTTGATTTACCTGGATTAGGCAAAAGTATTGTACCTTTATATATTACTAAGACTGCCAATGAAGGTTTAAATTTGGTTTCACGATGACCATTAACTGTAACAACCGACCAATAGTTTTTATCGTCAATAGAATAAAGGCTGAGAACTCAATATTTCACTAAAAGAACAAACACCCCAGCTCCATTTTTCATTAAAATTATATCAGAACGATTCAAATCTAAAACAAACAGCCCCTCTGCTTTCTCATATAATATGGGAATGGAGAGGGGCTCTTTTATTATTTTTTTTCGCATTTCCGCTACACACTCCTAGATATGCAGCATGGAACTTCCATAATTCCGTAAACTTTCCGATGGTCACAAAGCGGAAAAAACAACATCAAAGTAATAAGCCATTGATTATACTAGTAATACAATACCATTCAGCTTAACTCATAATCGGCAGGTCCCCTGTTCAAGTCAGGGTCGGGCCACCATTTTTTCTTATTCAATATCTATGCTAACCACTTATTTTTCTTAAGTTATCCCCCTGAGCATTCCCAAATTAGTAGATTCAAATCCTCTGCTGCTGTAACGTTTATTTTTGGGTTTAGTGATACAAATATCAGAAAAAATTGATTGGGCTAGCAACTTTCTAAAAAATCACAGTGCTTTTAGTTGCCAATTTAACTTTTAAACTAAGAATTTGTCTTATATATAATTTTAGATAACTAATTTAAAATTAATTTTTTATAAGGAAATTCTTGTGTTATTAAAATATTCATTAACAATTCTTTTATTCATGATTGCCGGATGTGGCTCAGAATCTCAACAATCAACACCTTTATCCCCTAACACTGCTCCTTCAATTACAATAGTACAATCAGAAGATTATTTTGAAGGTGAATCTGTGCGTGTGAATTTCAATGTTTCTGATAATGATGGGGACCCAGTAACACTATCTTTAGGCGGTTCTGATGCAAACTTATTTGTTATAGATAATAATGAGTCTGCTATTTTTGCTATAACAGCATTTGATTATGAATCCCCTTCTGATGCTGATGGTAATAATTCCTATTCATTTGATCTTATCGCTAATGATGGAAAAGTGTCGTCTAAGTTAACAGTTATTTTGTCTATTAATAATATTATCGAAAATGATGAATTGAATACGAGACGTCAAATCAGTCTAGGAGACAAATTGACATACAACGCAACATACAAAGGGCTTGAAAGTTATCCTACTAGCATGTCTGGTCCGGGTAGTATGTCTATAGAATATTTACCCTTCGACAGCAATGAGCTTTTAAATACAGATGTTGAAGGAGAAGCCTTTTTACAAAAAATAACGTTTTCCTATAATGATACAACACACGAACTGAATGAAGTGGTTATACAAAAATCTGATTTTAGTTTACATACATTAGCAATATTACAATCTGATTCACAAACGTATTGCACGAACTATCAAGAGAGTTGTCTGGGTTTCATGCTTGAGCCTGCATTATATTATTCAGGTGAATATGTCAGCACCAATTTCACACACAATTTAATGACTGATGTGGATATAGTTAGGGATATTTATAGTACCTCAGGTGTGTACTCATTAGAAGTTGGCCCTTTAATGATTTTTGAAGATGACAATGGAATTAAATATGAAACCTTTGAAGTTAATACTTCTAGAGTTTTCGATGAACCTCCTCAACCTGGCCATATTAAATCTATAGTCAGTAATCTATATGTTCACCCAGGCATTGGATTACTTGGGGGAGAAATGCGACTTATTACCCATTTGGATGTAGGTAGTAGGTCTGCAGATATCCAGTTTAAGCTAACTAGTAAAAACTTCTAGTGCATCCACTAGTGATTAAAATTTAAGGACAAATCATGAAATTTATTTTGTTTTTTTTGGTGCTATTGTTAAGTGCCTGTAAAAGCACACCATCGACTCAAGCAGATATTGAGAAAAATAAAAAATCTGCTCTTGAGTTGTTAGTTAGAATTGATAAACATTATTCATGCTTAGATATAAATTCAATGAAGTTTGGAAATACATCCATATTTTCAGGCGAACAACTTGAGAGGGTTAATCAATATATTCGCGAATACAATATGACTGAAAGTCATTATAACGAACTGAAGAAAGGACAAATCAATGTTAATAAATATATAAAACATGCTCAAAGATTAAAAGGGTATGGAAAGGACGTATACTATGATTACATTCGAGAAACTGATGGCGCATTTTCAGGGGCGCAGGTACTAAGAGGACATTATTGTGAATCTTTACTTAAGGATATTAGCTCTGATGCTTATAAAAAAACATTAGACAACGTAATAAACTTCGAAGATCCCAGCTATGATGATATCAGCTCAAAAGCACTGTTAGCCCTAGGTGGCGGAATATCGAAGTTAATTCCAAGTAGCTCTACGGTAGGAGCCAAAAACAATCTAAAAAAGATAAATAACAAACTAAAATCAAAACACATTTGTCAATGCACAGCAAAAATAAATCCCTCAATATCATTAACTCATTCTGTAGTATCCAAACTCTCAACACGTTTATGTGAATCAGTAGATTCTGAAAAATTCGTTAATTTTTTAGATACTGAAATTGCTGTATATGAAGAAAAGATTAATCAACGTAATTTAGGTATTAATAGTGTAGATAAAGACAATATTATTTATCAATACAATGAAATGAAAAAAAGCAATGTGGCAGCGCATTTTAAAGAATCGCAACGTGAAAATACTCTCGTTCATTATATCTCAGAGTTATCACCTTACATTGCATCTATGAACAAAAACGATATTGATGTGAAAATGTATAATTGTGTAAAGGAATTTCAAGCTAAAAGTGAATATGGTTTATTATACTAAGGGTGTTTATTATCCCCCAAAGGCTCACTCGCATACAAACGCTGTATTACCAGCTAAATTCGAGGAAGCATATTGTTGGAACAACAAACTGTCTAGTGAAGTCTGGGAAGTCCACTGATACTGGTGCAACCAGTTACACTGTTTCACATTTCGATGATGACATGAATAAAGCGATAGAGTATCAATATGAAGGTAGTAATTTAAACTATCATGGCTACACTTTTATCTAGGTGAATCACTACCATTCATCTCAATAATAAATCTCTTAACTTAATTTCACTTGCATGGTTCTGAGTGTCATTTAGCCGTCGTAAATTTTTTATTCAATTACAAATTACACCAAACCGTTACCAACAACCCCTTTGCTCGACTCATCCCAACATAATGATTTGAATAGTCATAGTCCTCGCCAACCTCGTCAGGACTGGGTAAATCAATTAAAACAACGACATCGTTTTCCAATCCTTTAAAGTTTTTAATCTCCGAAAAGCCAATACCATTTTGTTTAGGATTCTTTATAGAATATTCATCTAACTGAATTATCTTTTTAAGCATGCTACCTGGCAGTTGACTAACTGATGATTCACTATAAGAGAATGGAGACAATACAGTAATTGATTCAGGTGAAACACCATCTTTTCTTAGCTCATCGATAACATTCAACAATTGCTTTGCAGCATCTGTTTTAGAAGTTTCTAATTCTCTAACATCAGGTCCAAAACCGGTTCCTGTGATCCCCATATCAACGCGCAGATACGATTTAATAATATCTAAAATATTAGCGGTATTTCTACAATTGCTTTTCAAGGCATGCTCCCCAATACTATTGGACTGTAAGTACTGATAAGCCTCTAAACTTGATTCCCCGACTAATCCAGTTTGATTTTCAAAATCATGAAAAATGTACCAATTTCCGTCTTCAATACCTCCCGATACGGCATTACTCAGGCCATCGATATCATCAAAATTAAACATATCTTGGCCTTCATCCACAATGAGTGAATCGAACTCATCGTAATCACTTCTTCTAATTGTCAAGTTTAAATTGTCTACGGAACAGATTATAAGATTTTTTACGCTGATTATTTCTTTTAAATAGACAGCTAGCCATTTCGATTTACAAACCAATAAAACACTTTTACCTGAAGCACTTAACCTCCTTGCCATTTCAGCAGCTAAAAAGGTTTTCCCAGTCCCAGCTCCACCTTTACAAAGCAATCTTGGAAATGATTCGAACACGTCAATATAGTTAAATTGAGATTCGGTTAACTTGACCTGTTTGTCTGCACTTTCCTCAAGCTTAATACCTAACGACTCAACATACTCGATGTTAGGTCTAAGATAATGCTTTATTTTTCTAATTGTTTCCGGGGTCAATGCATGACCTTGATTAGGCCTTTCAAACCAATACCTAAACAACTTAAGAAGCCATTTTTCAGGCGTTTTAAAATTAGATTTATCGCAAATAATTCGTCGATCGTATTCGCCGTAAACTGTGTTCCAAAAGGTATCTGGAAAAACAACACCATAACCAATGCCAAGCTTACCTTGCAGAACATTCAAACCAGCTTGCTTTAATATATCTTCGCGAACAGTAAAAATTGAACTATGCGCTTGTTTAAATGGATCTTGAATAATGTGCTTGCCAGAGTTATTAGTACTAAACCAAGTTCCCTCCTCGACGCTAATACCTCCGCCTTTTACTTCAAGCGCAAACAACCCGTACTTACTGAGTATCAGAAAATCGGCCTCTCCCGTTACTTTATATGGATGATTATGCACATTGTAGGAATGAAATACATGGCAATCTTGCAAGTCGTATAACTTTTCTAATAACCTGTAAAAAAGATTTTTTTCAGCTTTGCTGTCTGTATTGTAAGGCGCAGTCGGAACAAAACTCACTTGAGGGCCTTTATTTTATTATATGTAGCGGCATTGATACCCTTTGAAACCATAGTATCGAAGAATGCTTGCTGATTCATTACGAACTTTGGAATCAATACTCCTTTAAAAAATGGATACCCGTTTTTTATTTCATAAGAGTTAGTAGAAATTTTAGTCTCAAAACAATCAGAAATATCTAACAATTTGGCTACTCTATCGATATTGGTAAGGCCGGCACTGAAGCAGAGCTCAAACAACGTCTTAGGCCTTTTTATAGGCGTAAATTCAGTGCCAGTATTGAATCTTTTATGATAATAATTGGCCATACTGTGGCTAATAAATATAGACAAACCTTCATACTTTAAAATTTCTTCGCTGATATTCTCAAACTTAAATTTCAAGCCAAATGCCATAGCATTAAAAAGAACTCGATACTGATCAGTTTCATCAATGGGATCTAGAATCCCTGAAAGATTGTCATCGCATATGAGCTTGAATAAGAAATACAACGCATTTGACTTCCTAAAGTGCTCTAAATTAAAGCCATCAATAAAGTTACCCCTATCCTTCTTGCTCAACAGCGATTCTGCTACCTTTTGGTTTGTAGGCTCTTCATGTTGTTGCAAAAATTGAATGATAGTTGAACGGCTATCAATGTTGTTTATTCTATTTTCAGATATCAACTCATCTAAGATAAACGATATTTTGGATTGCTTACCGGTAAATGTTTCATAAAATGCATTTAACGATTTTTCGCCTGCTTTACTGCTTGTATTTATCGAAGAGCTATTAGCATCAAGTTCCTGCGGAGGTTGCTGTAGTTTCTCAAACGCATCAAAGAAATCTGTGTATTCTTTACTGCTTTTAGCCAAATAAAACAGATGTGCTAGAACACCACCAAATGCATAAACAGGATCATATTTGTCGTCGTTATACCCTGTATATTGACGCTCATAGGTCTCACTATTCATTTGAAGCGTCGCAGTTTTTTCAAAAACACTGCTTTTAACCGATATTTTTGCGGCTGCCAAAATCGGAAGCGAACTCGAATCAATAATTTTTGAAAAGCTATCTTTATGCTCTTTTTTTTCAAAAAATATCTCGGAGACAATCGAAAACGGTAACGGGCCTTGAAGCATTATTTGTTCAAAGTTGCTAGTTTCTGACGAGGCATCAATAATATCGGAGAGGTCTATTGTTGCAGCATTGCCATCTGGTTTATAAGTAACACTAGCTGACTTTATCCTCTCAAGCTCTATTGCTAAAATACAAAACTTTGCATTTTTATCTATAGAGTCTAGTGCAGCGATAGGAACCGTGTTCCTGTATAGGCATAAGGTTCCAGTGCAATCTTTCAGACCATCATCGAAAATACTGCTTCCAGGTAAAGGCATTCCTGTAGCATCCACGATAAGGCCTAATTGCATTAGAGAAGCTAAATTCTGAATATGAAGTGGTAATAGCCACGACGATTTTTTATTTTTTGATGTCTTCACAAATTTTCTCTTCGTAATAACTCATCAGCGGGTAAAAGAGGCTCAAGTTCGCATTCCTTACTTTGACTCTTAAGGAGGTATAACCTTTCTTTCGCACGGGAAGTCATCACGTACAAGCGTTTTTTTACAGAGTCTGTATCGTTATTGTTTATCTTAAGGTCATCCATAATTATGTAAACAATATCAAATTCAACGCCCTTCACTGATTTATCACATAAAACAACTACCCCGCCAATACTAAAATCTATATTAACAGCTACTTTAGATTCACCGTTACCATTAGAAAAATAGGTACTAACCTTGGTCCCTTTTTCACTTGTCTTCTTTGATATTTTTTTAAAGTAGTCTTCACGTTTCGTGTCTGTCGCTGTAATTACACCAATCAATTTTGCTGGATTTTGAATCGCAATATTACTAATTAGGTCAACAACGTCATTTACCATAGAGTATGAAAACAATACTGGAGTATCGACTGAAAAGCGCTCTGGGATCGAAGGCATTGGGGAAGAAGGGTCAGTATAAAAGTGATTAGCTAATTTTGCGATGATAGACGTATTTCTGTAATTTTCTTTTAACTCGACTATATCATCGTCTTCCAAAGCAAGAAATTTTTGAATCTCTGGGACGCTTGAGTTTGAACTGGTTATTGTTTGATTCTGATCCGCGACAATAAAAAAATTTTCAAAACCAAGGTCCCTCAATGCTTCATAGTAACCAATTGGTAAATCCTGTCCCTCATCAATTATCAAGTGAGTCATTACCGGTATCGTAATCTCTTTGTTGTCGATCCTATACTTTAATATTTCAACAATCTTCTCGTAATCTAGGTCTCGGACAGTTCCTTCGACTATCGGAAGTTTTTTCTGATCAAAGGTATCTCCTGGCATTCCGTCGTAACACATCTTCCAAAACCAACTTTCGGCAGTATTACAATTCAATAGACCATCAAATACCTGTTGTGTCGCAGTTTGCAGAACATGGTTAAAAGTCAAAAATAAATATTCAGCATTTGATTTATATTCTAGAGCTCTATGCAGCGCTACGACTGATTTACCGGTTCCAGGCGAACCAATAACTAAATATTGCCCATCTAACGCCAACTCTCTAACTGAGCGTTGCTGTGCATTCAAATCATTTATTCTAGGTAACCGAAATTCTCTCTTAATCATTTAAACTCCTGTAAAAAATCACTTAAACTTATGATATTTAAGTCATCATTTCCTTTTATAAGCGTTCGATCTAATAAAACATTTGAATAAGTGCAACTCGTTTCCGGTAGCAAAGAGCAACTATGGCAAGCAGCCTTATTCAACCAGCCAGGTCCTTGCCCTTCATGTTCACTACAAACAGGATCCAGAGAACACCAATTAGCCCTATTTAATGCATTCACCAATGTTACTGCCATTTTTTCAGGGGAAACTGATTCAGCCAACCCTCCAAGACTGCCGGCAACATCGGCGACAGCGGTATAAATTAGTATCCCGGCCATCTTATTTACTTTGCTGCTATAAATCCGTTCTTTAAGAGATGATGACGGGTATCCAGAATTTATCTCAAGTTCCCTAATTAGTAAATGAGACAATGTATGTAATAATAAGAATCTTGGGTTTATAACTAAATTATCATCAAGGTTAATTGCACTCGTCGCGTACCTTGCCTCTACCTCATTCACCCGAGCATTAATCTCAGGTCTTGACTCCCAGCTGGTCAGCCAGGATTCATCTAGAGAGATAAATACACCCTCTCCATATAACTCTATGGCTGGAAGCCAATCACTGTTGCCTAATATGTCAGGGGGCACGATTATAGGCTCTTCACCTGCAGGTGTATAACGCGAGAAACCTTCGAAAACCTTTATCTCTTTTAAACGCTTAACCGAAACCAAGTGCTTAATTAGCTTTTGCACAACTGAATGCTTAGAACTAGCAGCGGTTGATTGCCAAGCTTCAGTCATATGCTCAGTCACAAAGTCTTCATCTTCCATTAAGTCAGGTATAGGCGTAGTAAGCTCTTTATACTCATCCAAAAATAACTCTGTTGAAACTATGTTCAGTTCTTTCGGACCTGTCTCGAGTTGATTGAGCACATCCATTAAATCTTGAGCACTGCATTTATACTGAAGCGCTGCGCTATTAAGAATGCTTTTCTGCTTAAATCCAGAGTCTGCATCAGCAAACTTACTTCTTAACTGAGAATTTGTAGACACTTTACTATGCAAAGAATTCTTAAGTTGTCGCGACTCCGGAGGAATTATAAGTGCAGTGCGTGATTTTGGGCTATACGCTCTTGCATCATTAATTTGCACAGCTTCAAATAACTTAGACTTCTCCCAAGAGTCAGGTTGTCGATAAATCCATGGTTGAACGGTCTTAGTACAGTTTTTGAAATGTTTTTTTAATAAGGTCCTAGCACCTGAGTTGCATTGTGTACATTCGACACGGAACTTATCTCCCCCCAAATTTTTTACAGATATATATGGTTTGGCGTAGTTTTTTTCACACTTCATACCATCGTTATGATATGCCTTGTGCCAATCAATATCCGACAACTCACCGTTCTGGCCGATCAAGCACCATCCCGACTGTCTTAAATTGCCAGCGCAAGAACTGCATTTAGCATGCTTGATATTATTCTCTTCGCTGTAGCGGAAAATGTCCTGATGCAACAATCCACAATTTTCACAGGCGAAATTAGCAGGAAAGACCACAGAAGGGATCAGAGCACCACTTATCAAACCATTTTCAAGTTTCTGGGCAACGGGGGGGCTACAAAGCCTCTGACCGATTCCCAATGCAGAGCGAACCCGCTCTACAAAAAGTATTTCTGTTGCAGCTAAACTACCATCTCGTGTTGTCCAGTAACGCGTATCTGTAATTGCGACGCTCACATCTCGGGAATCTTTAACGATTGAGCCTACGCCAGCGTAAGAAGTGAGGTGTGATAACCTTATAGGAGTATATTGTTTCTTAGCCATTCTGATTAACTCCACGCAATACTGTTAACAGCGCTTCTTTTTCTACATTCCTCATAGAGTTCAAGGTAGCCCAAGGGATTTTATTGCTGAACGTATCTTGAATTGGAAAAATAAGATTTTCTGTCCCTTTGTCATTGGAAAAGTATACAACCTTTCTTTTTGGGTTATTTTTAATCTCAGTTTCCCATTCATTCAGGATCTTATCTATATTGTCCTCAATTGCCTTAAACTGCTGAAGGTTTAAAAGTGCTTGCTTCATTCTCTTCTTAAATATCGCTACTACAGCTTTAACTTGGCTGTCTTCCTGGGTAAATTCAGATGCCCCTGAGTTAGTCAGTAAATTACTTACACTATGCCTTAGCGCAATAATCAGTGAGGCATGAAGAGCTCGTTGACGAACTTGAAATGTGAATGGCGTTAAGCTTGATGGTTCTACAAATCGATAAAAAGACTGATGGTAAGCTTTAAAGTTTTCATAATGAGACAGGCTTCTCGCTTGAGAACGGTGGTAGTTTGTAAAAACGACACCTGGAACCTCAGCTCTTCCTACCCGGCTACTGGCCTGAATATATTCTGCTGTAGTTAAAGGTTGACCATTAATAATCATTAGCGCTAGCCTACCAACGTCTAGCCCAACCGATACCATGTTAGTCGCAAGAGCCACGTCTAAGGAATCTTTATCGCTTTTGTGCTTTGATAGTCTATTGAAAATCTCAGAGATCTCACCCGCCGTTATCTTGCTAGTCAAAGATCCAATTTGTAATTTACGAGATGAAATGTATTTTTTAAAGATTTCTTTTATTGAATTATCTTCGCCCGAACCCTCGACCGTTTTTATAGCTTCACCTTCACTCATTTGATGAAGAGCTCGGTAAGACATTGATTCTGGCTTATAGCCACTGTCATGTTGTTTTACTGACGGTCCGAGTAAATAGGATAAAATCGACTGGTTACTTTCTAATTGATTCGTTTCTTCTGCTAGCTCTTTGACAAAAGCAAGTTCTTTGCATGATCTATAATAGTCATAGGCAGTCTCATTAAATAAAGTATAGCTATTGCTGACTCCTTTTAGTGAACCGTGATAAACCAATTGCGTCCACCAAGCATCCTCAAAAATGTCATCGTTCTTAAATAAAACTTCAGGCGCTGCTAATAATGCTCCGGCAAGTGGAGCCAACGATATATTTTTTGGCAATACCGGCGCTAAAAACCCAATGTAAGTCCTACCAATCTTCTCTGATGTAGGAACATTTTTCGCAAAATATGAGTCGTCCATTCTAATTCCTGGCGGGGGGAAAATTGCCATATCCCTACCAAGCATTGCCTGAACTTGTTCAGCTGCATTTCTTATAGTGGCTGTGGAAGCAATATATTTTGCATTTATACCTTTGGCTTTTAAAATAGTATCAATAGCTACCTCATAGATACCAGCAATTGAGCCTATTTCACCAGAGATTAAATGCAGCTCGTCTTGAACAATTAACTCAGGCGGACGACAAGCTCTGTAATCAAAAAAGTGATTAGTCTTTTCTTCCCATATCAATCTTGCAAATTTATCAATTGTGGTAATTAGAAATGTTGTAGGGTTCTTATATATTGCATCATCAACCACCTGAACCGGCAGACTTCCAAGCGCATTTGCATCGCAGTCATTATTTAGACAAGAAATGGACGCACTATTTTCGTCAACAGAAAAGCTATTTGGCACAAGCTTGCCACCACACCAAGGACATTCATCAAGAACAAATTTTGTATATTCATTTTTGTTTGCGGCCTCAATAGCTTGTTTGAAGGTGTTGGGGGAAGTTGCACCTCCAACCCAAAGTCCAATTGAAAACTGCTCTTCACCTAGTTCTTGAGTATTGCTCACTCGAATTAATTCGAGAGCGCATATAATTTTTGATGCTCTTATAAACTGTTGGGCCGTTAAAAGTCTTAACGTATAGCGCATTATGACTGCCGTTCCGTGACCGGAAGATGGATATCGGAGTCGTCGATAAACAGCTAAGAATGCCATGGCACCAAGATATGCTTCAGTTTTACCACCTCCTGTAGGGAACCATATCAGGTCAACTATATCTCTAAATAAGCTGTCGTCATCAATTAAAGAGTCTATTGTCATCAACACAAAGGCTAATTGGAAAGGTCGCCAATAATAAGTAGTTTCTCTACTCTTATTCATGCCTCGCATTTGCATCAACATTGCTTGATTCATTCGACTGAACGCTTTCCAAGCCTTTTCATCATTTTGTAATGTACTAACACCCTTCAACATTCTATTTTGTGCAATAATTGCTTTACTTAAAATATCTTCAGCTGTGAGGATTTCATCTTCAGAACTTAACTTATTGCAATTTTTTTGTTCAGATATCCAACCTTTATAACCTTGAATGAAGGTCAACAATGCATCCGTGACCTCTGCTTTTCTAGTTGGATCTGACAAAAACTCAAAATTTAATACGTTCTGATCGAGCTTTTGAATTACTGTGGTCACCTGAGGGACTTCGACCTGCGGTAAAAACTCCGACCAAATTTGCTTAGGGTGTTCGGTATCTTCCTGCCAGTCGACTGATGCTCCATGTCCAATCCCATACACATGAATATCTTTATATCTAAGTTTTAGTTGTTTTTCTTCCTCAGAGAAAGAAACTCCTGTGCTTTCAGGATAATTTTGTATCTTGCCTATATCGACGTAGCATTTTAGGTTCACCTGAAACAACGTGTCTTCGTTCTCTTGTAAAGTAATTTCTCTTTGTGGCTTGTTTTGTGCGCTATCGTGCTTTTTTGAATTGGAAAGAGATACTGTAACAATAAAACCCTCTCCACTCCTTCTCCAGATACTATCGATACGAGCTTCATTATTTAAAACTGATATTTGTTCAGAATGGCTTCCTTTTATTGAAGAAGGCGAGTGAATTTCTACTTCATTTATGCCACTTTGTTCTATAAGTACCTTTTTTTTCCAAATTCGCTTAGTTTCTTGGATAAATTGCCCAGAAGCATCTCGATAGTCCTGAAGTTCATATCTATTTGCAGCGTATTCAATTCTAACCACCACAGGAGTATCAGGATTAAGTTGTTCAACATAAAAAGAAAAACCTACAGATGAGGGAGGTAAGAATCGTTTTGTTTTTATATTTGCTGCAGTAACGTTATTTTCATCGGCATTATCCGTTGCCAATTCATCATCGTCATCAATTTGTTCTTTTTCTGTTTGAGGAAAAAGATAAGCTGTTTGAAAAGCTTTGAGAGGATCTTTGCCGACTAAGAAATCTCGCTCACCGCCAATAAGCTGCGTGCGAGTCCAATTTATAAGTGCATCGCGTTTTATCCTGATTTGGCTTTCATTAATTTTCAACGAATAAGTCTCTTTGTTCTATTCGGGTATACAGCTAACTTGCTAAATCATTACATTAGCAGTCCACCTTCATCCTTGATTTATTTAACTGTCAGAAAATTTTGGAGCTACCCTATTTACTGAGATTGCTTTTGTTTCTTTCAGCACATTACCTGACAAACTTTGTAGTGGTCAAGTCATTTGGGCCAAGGGTTTATTGTACTCGCCTCTTGAGAAAACTCTTCACTTGAATCACTGCTTCAATCTTAAACTCTTTGGTATACCGTTTGCCTTTGCTCATAAACACCTCTATTTTAAGTTATATTGTAACTGCTAAAAGTGTCTAGCAAAATCTGGGAAGTCCAGTTTATTTAGGAAAAGGAATTGCAGCACTAACATCTCCTAAGACTTTTTTAACCGATTTTGTGCAAACATTAGCTTTTTCCTTCATCTTTTTACCCAATTTTAATTTAGCTGTTTCAGCAAATATAGCTTTAACTTTCTCTAAAGCTAATTCTTCCTTTTCGTCAATACGACCATCAACCTCAATGATTGCAGAAAGGAACTTTATTATTTCTGCAGACATTTCTTCAAAGTTACAATCTGGATTACTTTTTTGAAGTTCAGCAAGACTTGATGCTAACCCCTTGATACTAAAATGATGTAATTTGTCTTTAATTATAAGAATTGCTTCATCAATAAAATGTGGATCATAGCCCCATTCATTCACAAAATATTGCTTAATATATGCTTTTTCCGTTTCATCAATATTGCCATCTACAAAAGCAACTTTCAGTGCTAAAGGGGCCATTAGGTCAAATAATGCTAGTCCTAATACATCCATTGGTGTATTAATAAATTCAGGAATTACTGTTGTTTTCCCTTTAGATTTTTTGCCAACATACCTAGAAACACCGGCCCAAGCACCACCAGTTATTACAGCTGCAGCTACAACCCAACCTATAGGAGTAACCGCAGTGCCAATTCCTAATGCACCTAACACGCCGGTAGGTGCAAAAAATGTTGAGGCTACCGCCGAAGATTTGGCAATACCAATAGCTGTTCCTGCTGCTCCTAACGTATCCCAAGCTTCAGTAACTGATTTTTTTAAGCGAAGCGAAGTATATGCATCCTCACCAATAGCTAGTTTGATTTTAAAACGAATAGGATCTGCAACAATTGATTCAATATGTTCAAACATATTTATATTTACCCTTTAAGTGGGTTGAATTTCGCATTTATTTCAGCGACACGTCGAGCTAATGCTTTATCCTTAAAATCTTGAGATAAACCACTAACTAAACCTAATAAAATAGCAAGAGGAGTGAATATTGGCCCTAACACAACGCCAAGAATTGGTATTGAAGCAACCAAAAATCCTGCGATCGCACCAAAAATCATCCCAAAAGAAGCGGATGGATAATCTAAAAATAGCTGAGATACAAACTCTAAGATCTTTCGACCAATTTTTATAATTTGAGAGCCAACTCTGATAGTAGCTTTAGAAAAAGTCAATAATAGGGATTTCGCGTCAGCTGATATATCTAATCCTTCAATGATTTTTTGTGCTTTTTCTTCGGTCATATCAAATACGTCCATAGACTCAATAAATGTATCATTTACCGTACTCGTCTCTTGAGAAAACTCTTCACTTGATTCTGAGTTTTTACCTGAAACTTTCATATGTTGTTCCTTAAATTATTAATACCTTTTCGTTAAACTGCTGAGAATTTCAAGCCAGATCTCTGTATCAATAATTAGCAAAATCTGGGAATTCCAGATCAAATAACTTAATAAATATAAATTAATTACATACCTGAGAGCTTTGAATATCTATTTCACAAATCATACGATTACTATTCGTAATGGATTATCAAGACTTAAAACAATAACCTAAATTAACAGATATAATCAATGCACTATATAAGGAAAAGTCTTAGAGAGCTATCATCGTGATAAACTGAAAGATTAGAGTTGGGGCCATTTGTGAGGGATACAAAGAGAGTCCCTTGATGCTATCCCTAAGGGATACCTTAGAGTCCATTAAAGACCTATTGTTATTACCTCTTCTTATTCTTATTAAGTCCTAAAAGAAGGACATCTATTCTTATCCTCAAGGATATCTTGATAGCTTTTAATGTAACTCTGCATTAAGTTTCCCTGCTGACGGTACTCGTATTCTTTGAGTAAGTCTTTATTAGAAATAAATATCTGAGTCTATAGGCCGGCTAACCATATTTTTATTCTTCGTCTTTAAGGTTCGATGGGAACGACACTTCGCTACGCCAAAGTATCACAAGATACCTCAGATAAGCTTGTCAAATTGCAGCAATTCAAATCTGAAAACAAAAGCCCCTCTGCTTACTCATATCATATGGGTAGGTGGAGGGGCTTTTTTATTATTTTTTTCGCATTTCCGCTACACACTCCTAGATATGCAGCATGGAACTTCCATAATTCCGTAAACTTTCCGAGGGTCACAAAGCGGAAAAAACAACATCAAAGTAATAAGCCATTGATTATACTAGTAATACAATACCATTCAGCTTAACTCATAATCGGCAGGTCCCCTGTTCAAGTCAGGGTCGGGCCACCATTTCCTAATCCAGCACAGTTCATTAAATGCCATAATACCAATAAAAATCAGTATCTTATCAAAAAAACCAGTCCATTACCGTTCATTTATTATTGCTATTATTCATGATTATGAGTACTTTTATAGATACTTGTGTAACGATAAAGTGTTTATTATGCCCAGAATAGTGAAACCACTTACAGATAGTGAAATCAAAAAAGCAAATCCAAGAGACAAAGAATATTTTTTATACGATGGGAATAATTTGCGTTTGAAGGTTCTTCCTACAGGCACGAAACGGTTCATATTTAACTACAAAAGACCTTCGACATGTAAAAAAACCAATCTGACAATTGGTACCTACGGTGCAATTACACTTCATTCAGCCAGAAGTACGTGTCAGGATTACAATAAATTGCTATCACAAGGGTTGGATCCACAAATTGAAATAAACTCAGTAAAACACAGACAACAAGACACCCTGCTGTTAATTGCAAAAAGATGGAGAGAAAGAAATGTTAACTCGGTTTTGGAAGAAACCATGGCACAGAACTGGAAGAGATTAGAAAACCACCTTTTCCCAAAACTTGGTCATTATCCAATAGAAAGTATTAAACCAATGGATATTGTTAATTGCTTCGAGCCTATTGTTGATAAGGGTCAAATGCATAACATCACAAGATTATGCTCCTCTCTAAATCAGATTGTTGACTTTGCAATTATTCTTGGATTCATCCAACTCAATCCTTTCATTAGGATCAGGAGTAGTTTTCCTGCTGAAAAGGTACAGCACCACCCCACAATCCCTCCTGATGAACTTCCAGAATTATTACATATGGTAGACAACTGTTCGGCTAACCTGCAAACTAAATTAATGTTTTATTGGCAATTAATGACATTTTCCAGGCCAAAAGAAACAGCAAGTGCAAGATGGGATCAATTAGATATGAATAAATCATATTGGAAATTTTTACCTGAAGATACGAAACAGAAAAAAGAACATACTGTCTTACTTAGCAAACAATGTATTGAGATACTAAAACAGATTAAAGCGATAGCCCCAAAAAGTATGTATATATTCCCTCATATATCCAATCCTAAAAAACATGCTAGCTCTCAATCTATAAATCAACTTCTTAAACGAAATGGTTACAAAGGAAGGTTGGTGGCACATGGACTGAGAACACTTGTAAGCACAATTTTAAACGAAGAAGGTTACAATTCAGACTACATTGAGAAGGCGTTAGCTCATACAGATAAAAACTCAATCAGAAAGATATACAACAGAGCTGAATATTTGTCACAACGAAAAAAAATGATGCAATGGTTTAGCGACCTTGTCGAATCACAAAGAAGAGTTAAGTTAAAATGAACTCTTTAGATACTAAACTTATAGAATCAATAAACCCCATCATAATGAAGTCTTACGGTGATGAAAAACATATTATCTATGATGCATTATCAAAGATGTTGTTCTATTTAGATATGTACAAAGATGAACAAAAAACTGTTACGACAAATTTAGTTGATCTTCAGAAGTCGTTAAAAAAGGGTAAGTGGTTAACAGATAACAATACTAATGAAGAAGCATTTAGCAATGATGAATTAAGAGCATTTAGAGATGAATCATTAGTTCATAGCCCTGAACTATATAAACTATTTCAGAGCATGGATGGGGACCTTCAAAAATTACTTCATCTAATCAATAATGTTGTTACTGCTAGTATCAATAACTTATCACCATCAGTGAAAAATATTAATCATGAAAATCAAAAATATACTGTGGCCATATCTCATGCTTTAGAACATCTTAGTCACAACAACGCTACGATTAAAATCTCACATAACAAAAATTCTGTATTCTACAAACTGATATCTAAAACACTTCGCTTTGACGGCAATAAGTTTAGCTCTCCTGAAAGCTCGATTAAAAATGCAATAAAAATAACCTCAAATAAATTCTAGTCCTATTTTTTTAGCTGATTTTATAAATCTTTAGGACTAATTTCTAGCTAATTTTACGCACAAAATAACTGCTCTTTAAAGGAGAACAGTTATGAATATTATGAGAAAAAAAGCAGTCTTAGATCTATTTTGTATCGGCAACTCAACACTCTTTAACATGATGAATAATGAATTAATACCTCGTTCATTTAAGCTAGGTTTGAAAATCTCAGCATGGGATGAAGCTGATCTCAACTATACCTTAAAACTTTACAAGTCAGGTATGGCTACTCAACAAATACAAGCAGAAATCAGGAATATCAACAACAACAATTGTCCCCTATTTTTGACGAAATAAAAGTACCTTTCAAAGCTATAAACAAGCTCTTTATTGGCTTTTAATTTTCGTTACAAATGCAGGTAATTAATATTATCTAAGGGTAAACAATGGCGATAACGAACAGTCCTACTTTTGATGTCTTCGGTGTGAGTTGTGATATTGCAGCAGATCAAAATTATTCGTGCTATACCGACATTCTTGAACGGTTTTCATTGGTGTTTAATTGTAGTCTTCAAAGGTATAGTCGTGTGCTTTTTATACGTTGGGATTTTAAAGTGCATGAGTACACTGACTCGAATCAAGTCGTTAGTCGAATGCTAAGGAAGCTAAAGTTAAGGCTGCAACGCTGGGGAAAAGATAAGGTTCCGATAGATAATATTGGTTATGGGTGGGTCAGAGAGCTGGAGAGGTCTAAACATCAGCACTATCACCTATTCTTGTTACTTAACGGTCATAAAATAAGACACCCAGCAAATTTAAATGAATGGTTGAAGAAGTATTGCGAAAGAAACGACTTACCACATCCATACTTTCCTAAAAACGGTTATTTGTTATTAAGGAGAGGGAATGACTCTGATTTAAACATCGCATTCAAGCGGGCATCTTATCTAGCTAAGACAAGAGGAAAGGGTTACAAAGGTAAAAATTGCAAAAACTATGGGACAAGCAGAGTTACTAGGTACTCTCCAGCATGACACTGGAGGGTACTTCACGAGCGCTCTGTACACTTCTAAACAGAATTACGCAAACCTAATTAGCAGACAGCTATTGAAAGCCCTTGAGGACTCTGTAAGATATTGTAGAAGAGCTTACGTCAACTATTTCGACCTTTGCTCCCTTAAAAGCCAAAATGTTTGTTTCATTCATATCTAACTTGAAATTTCTAGTGAATGCATGCCTAGCGGAATTATTTTGAAATTCTGTATAAGTAAACTCTAATACCTTTCCGCTTTTACCCATAAACTCGATTGCTTGTTTTAAAATTGACTCATTAAAGATAAAGTCTTTCTGCTTTTTATATGAACCCAAAGGTAACCTGAAGCAATCCGAATCTAAAGTACAAAAACTTATTGCATTTTTTTGGTCAACAATCCTAAATGGATATCGATAATCACCTGCTATACCTTTTATATTGTTATATCTAGGAATATATTGACCTTCAAAATTTTCAACACATAGACTTTCATTCGCTTTCATTGTCACAACACTTTTACCTGTGACTGCCGAGGAGAATGACTCTGTATGTGAAATTAGTGGTACAATGCAATTTGCAATAAAACCAGTACCTTCAACAAACATTTGCTCACCCATATTAACAGTCGACTTTTCTCCCAATGAAGGAAAAATGGTTTTAACCGCTTGAATTCTTGATAATTGCTGATGGTTATTGCTGCACCCATTTAGTATTATGGATAATACTGTCGCTGTTAATAATCTAAACATTGTTGCTTGCCCTTAAGATTTGTTAATAAACGTTGTTTGGTCCATCTGGTCTGATTATCTGCTGCTTCAGGATAAATGTTGTACTAAAACAGTCTTCTTGTAGTCAGGATCATCACATTACACCATCCGAAAGGAACTTTATCTAAGAAATTTTCTTATGTAATTATATTTAACACGACACAAAAATATATTTTAATAAATTATGATGTTCAAAAGATTTGTTTTTAGACATATCCCTATATTCCTTTCATATAGGTTAAATCACAAACAATCAATAGATACTTAAATAGATACTAGAAAACAAAATATATCAAATAAACACTTTAAATACAAACACATACACCCTAAGTTCACATTCGGGTCGGGCCACCATTTCCACATAGTTTTTAGCGTAATTGCCTACTAACATAAAAATTCAAAACCTCATTATATGAAAATCAACTTATTATCACGGTATTTGTGTCAGATAATTTTTCATACTTGAAAAATTCAATTTATTAAAAATC
>NZ_JBPOFP010000080.1:0-21322 GCF_051252315.1 Paraglaciecola sp.
ATTTCGTCGTGACGTTTTTCATATTCAGCTTCATTTCCCGGTAACAGGGTCATAACAAAAGCGACTTTTTCCATAATATTAACTCTGTAAAGTAAAACGCCAACCGCAAGGCAGGCGTTGTTAAGAAGATTGCTGGTTACTTAGCTAGTTTGTCTAAGTAGGTTTGCCAAGCTTTGTTTGTTGTTATTTCGCCTGCACCTTGCCATGCAAAGCCTGCTTTGTAATTTAGCTTTCCTGCGTCATCTGTTTTGGTAAACATCCAAATGTGACTTTCGTCTTTCACATCGGTAGGCATATGTTTAATGCTTTCAACTAACTTAGGGTCGAGTAGGGCACCTGTGCCTATACCTAAGTCGTCGATTTCTTCCCATGCTGAAATTCGGCCAGTGTCTTTGTTATAGAAAACTTTGGCCTTTTCATCGTGGGTAGCAACACCAATGGCAATGGGCAATGACGCTGGTTTACCGTCTAGGGTAAACGTGGAGTTTACTTCAAATAAATGTGTTCCAAGTGGCAAAGAAATAGTTTTCATTTCTTTAACTATCCCCAGTGGTGTATACCATTCGTATTCCAATTCAACTGCAAAGTTATTGCTACCGCTTTCTAACACTTTATAACTTTTATAACTGTGCGCAGTGTAGGGTTTACCGTCTAACCAAATTGCGGTGCCACCTACACCTCGACTAATGCCTGTGTGGTAAGGGTCATAACCTTCTCCATGATCTTCATGGTATGAAATGCCTTGAGTATGGGCTTTGTACCATTTGTCGATAATTGAGTAGTCTACTTTCTTAAGCCAAGCGTCAACTCCGCTTGAGTGACCTTTTAGAGGGGCTGCAGGGCCATAAACGCGAAAGGCTACTTTGTCGTTTTCCCAAGCAAAATCGTCTCGACGCTCAGGAACAAAACGACCGTATGCCATGACTTTTTCTTGGTTGTTTTGTGTTTGAAGGTTTGTGTAGGTTTCTGTGGAGGTCGCGGAACAGCCTACTAAGCCGGCGCTGGCAACAAGGGCTAAACATAAAGATCTTAACGGAAACTTGAGTTTGATTGTCATAATTTTATTCCTAAATACACATGTAGGGTTAAATAGGGAAAATGAGCAAGGAGCATCTTCACCTTGATCCAACTTTATAGTGAGCTAGATTACTCATTTTATTTTACTTGCTGTTATGATGTCATATAACTATGTGTGTTGCCAACTGAGCATATAATTTATTCTACAATTTTTATTTTTCTTACAGGGTGTTTATTCGTAGTGGGACTTTTGTGCTTTACAGCGACCTTATTAAACATACTGATTTTTATTTAGAGTACCTTTTCTTCTTATTTTTTTAAGAACCTTTCAATCCAGTGTTCCTGAAAGCGAAATCAAAATCATCATTATTAATCAGTCACACAACTCATTATTAATGTGGCAACGTGTAAATAGCTTGTTGGTATGTTAATTGTTTGTGATAAATATTATCTACATTTCTTTTTCGAACGGATTTCAAGGTTCTTAATTGCCCAATTTCAGTCATATTTTTATTTTTTGACTTGTTTTTTGGGGTTTTCATTAGTTATTTTAGCTACTTTTAGTTGGATTTATTACTTGATGTTAAAATATTTTTAATTATATTTTAAATTTAAACTTAATATAAAACAGTGGTTTACTTGTTGTCTGCGTGTAACATGTAATACATCTTGACTGAAAATGACTGAAAGTGCTTTATTCGTGATTTTTATTTTGTTATTCTTCTTAACGAATTATTTACTTTTGGTAGCTTAATACTCCAAGTCAATATACAAATTATTAAGTAGTCGACCCACAGAGGAAGAACACATGCACACAAAAAACACATTAAATAGAAATATATTTACAGCCAGCTCTGCTGCGTTGTTGTTAGCGGTTAGTGCTCCTAGCGTTATCGCTCAAGAAGTTAACTCTGCACTTGAAGCAAGAAAAGCCGCAGAGAATGTAGAAGTGATTGAAGTATCTGGCGTTCGTTCGTCATTAGAATCTGCACTACTAACTAAACGAAGTGCGGTTTCAATTGTTGATGCCATTTCTGCTACCGATATCGATGCGTTACCGGCACTTGATTTAGGTGAAGCATTACAAGCCCTGCCAGGGGTGCAATTAAACTCTGAATCTGAAGGTCGTCAATCGACTATCAGTTTACGTGGTTTAAGCAGTGGTTTTGTTAAAACCACTGCTTTTGGTCAGTCTTTTGCAACACCTACACCAGCGGGCGGTAATCGAGTTGGTGCACCTAACCCATTTTCATCTTTTGAATCGGGTATTTTTGATGGTGTAACCGTTGTTAAATCGCCTACAGCTGACCTACAAGAAGGTGGCTTAGCCGGTATTGTTGATAAAAAGCTACAACAAGCACTTTCGAAAAAAGACGGTTTAGCTACCATCAGTATCGGTGATCGTTACGAATCATTGGCTGAATCTCATAACCCAAATATTAAATTCTCTGGGGTTAAACACTTAATTGAAGATAAATTAGCGGTGGCCTTTAAGTTCAGCCATTCTGGTCAAGAATTTAGACGGGATACCTTTGATATTATCGATTACGTATACGCTGATAACGTTGCTGATGTTATGCCTAATCATCTAGGTAGAAACACCAATGAAGGGGTTCGTGTTAACAATGTTACGGAATACCGCGAAAAATGGGGGGTGCCTGCAGATGCCGAATTGCGTGTTCCTCAAAAGGCAAAAAATGTAACTCAGTACAGTGATGGTGACAGATCATCGTTCAGCGGTAACATTGAATACCGCGCAACAGATGACTTAAAGCTGGGTGCACATATTTTAATGTCAGAGCGTAACTTAGATGACGGTACAAAAGAAGTTACCAATTTTGAGACTGGCTTACACAGAACTAATGCAGGTAACGACTTCCATGACGTTCAAGTTAACTTAGATATGGACGTTTCACCATTTGCCTATACAGCCTTAACGGCAGATGGTAGCGGCGGCGAAGCGTATATTGCTCCAGCTCTTTCGTTCCAAAATGGTAAATTACAAAATGAAAACCGTAAAACTACCTTCCATGAAAAAACAACCGGTATCATTTTATATGCTGACTATATAGCCGATGATTGGGTTTATGATGCCAAAGTGACCTATTCTGAAGCTGAAAATGAATTTACTAATATTGGTGTGGGTTATAATCACCAAGGCAACAGAAACGCGTCACAAACCCCTAGCGGTTTTAATGGTTACATCAATACAGGTAGAGGTGACTTAGATGCAATTCGTGTTAGCGGTGCTTTAGATGTCCCTTATGTTTACGATAATATTTGGCCAGATACAGCTAGGCCGGTGACTGATAATGGTATGTCTGTGCTTCACGAAGCAAACCAAGGTCGACGTCTTTCGACCTATGTGAATGGCCGTACTCGTGACTTATTGTCTGACATGGGTAGTGCTGAGTTTAATGCTCAGCGTTATACCGAGTTTGGATTTGGTGATGGTTTACGTTTTGATTCGGTGAAGTTTGGCGGACGTTATCAGACTGAATCAATTGAAAGTATTGATAAAGTGCATGGTTTAGGTGGGGTAAACTTGAATAACCTAAACTCGTCTTTATTATCGAATAACCCATTATCAGCTCAACAAGCACCTTTCTTTAATGGCAATATTCCAGGTACGTTTGATGAAAACAGTGGCTGGGTTACTGTAGATAACGATGCAACTATTGCGGCACTACAAAGTGGTATTATTACTGATCGCAACGAAGTACCTTTAGGCTCGTTAGATGAATTACATTTTTCAACCACTATGAACCGCGCAGGTTTTTGGGATAGAGCTAGAAGACCTAGTGGTCAAGGCTGGTTTTTTGATTATAACTATGACGTTAAGCAAGAGATTACCGCGTTTTATGTAACGACTGATTTCTCTGGTGAACTGCCACTTGATATTACCTATACGGGTAACTTTGGTGTGCGTCAGGTTAAAACTGAAAATACCTTTGACGGTTTTCAAACTCAGACAGATGAATCTGGTACCACTACTTACTCACCGGTTAACTTTGTTGACAGTTACAATAATACCTTACCCATGGCCAACATTGCCTTTGAGTTAAGTGAAGATGTGATATTACGTGCGGCTTACTATGAAGGTATCGTAAGACCAAATGTTAACTCACAACGCCCCACACCTAGTTATCAAGCGGGCAATAACTCAGTATCGCTTAAAAAGCCAAATGCAACGTTAAAACCATATGAAGCAGATATGTATGATATTTCTTTAGAATGGTATAACCGCGAAGGTAGTGCGATCTCGATTGGTTTCTTTAAGAAAGAAATCAGTAACTTGTTTGGCCAAGACAATATTTACTGTCCTACTGACGGTTCAGACGCCATGGTTAATGATTTCATTGGTCAGGTTGAACTAGTGGGTGAAACTTGTCAGCAAGTTGAGCTATTTACTCCAGAGTTTTTGGGAGAAGAGGGCGAGATTCAACAAGAAGCAAGAAACCGTACTGTTAACATTGACAACCCAGTGAATAGTGATGAATTACTGGAAGTAGAAGGTTTTGAGCTTGCAATTCAGCAAAAACTAGACTTTTTACCATACCCTTGGAATGGTTTCGGTGGGGTGTTTAACTATACCAAAATCGATCAGAAGGGTGACGAAGGCCTATTATCACGAGTATCTCCAGAGTCATTTAACGTGATCACTTACTGGGAAAATGATGGTGTAAGTTTACGTTTTGCTTATAACTGGCGTGATGATCAAAAAACTGCTGGTGCGAATAGTTTCTTAGGCACAGGTACCAGAACCATTAAAGCGAAGGGACGTTTAGACTTTTCTGGTTCTTATGCTGTAACTAAAAATCTTAAGTTGTACGTTCAAGGTATTAACCTAACGGATGAAATTACTACTTCACATTATGGTTATACCGATGATGCGATACATCAGTTAAGTTACACAGGACGTATATACAAAGTTTCAGCTAGTTATAAGTTCTAACCTAGTTGTAAAAATAGGAAGTGCCGCATCACTTCCTAATTAAAAGCCTAGTGGTGAAGTTAGATGAATTATCATTTAATTAAGCCCTAGGTTTTTTGCTTTTAATCACATTCCAATAAAACAAAGAGAAGTATATGTTAATTCGTTTTGGTAAAACTGTTTTTGCCACAGTGTTTTTGCTAGCGAGTGGGCTAAGTGTTAGCTTGGCTACCCAAAATTCTGTTGCTCAAACATCAATTAAATCTATTGCCATCGATCATGTTTGGTCCGGTCATCGGATCAAACCATATTTGTTAACCCGTGGTAACAATCAATATGTGGCTTATTTTGATTCAAACCGACAAATGACAGTAGCTCATCGTACACTTGGCGCACCATGGCGTTATTACAAAGTAGATAGTTGGTTGGGCTGGGATAGCCACAATTATGTGACACTGGAGGTAGACTCTGAAGGGCATATTCATGTTATGGGCAATGTCCATGCTGACCCTATTGAATATTTCCGTACTAGTGAACCCCATCAAGTACGTTCGTTAAAACGTGTGGAGGTAATGGTAGATAAAAACATTGAACAACGTACGACTTACCCTATTTTTATGCTAAATAAGAATAATGAGTTATTGGTTAAGTACCGTGATGGTGGCAGTGGTAATGGCAACGAAATTTACAATATCTATGATACTAAAACCAAGACTTGGTCGCGTTTACATGAAAACCAGTTCTTAGACGGACAGGGTAAAATGAGTGGTTATTTTGAAGGTCCAGCTCTTGGGCCAGACGGTAATTTTCATTTAATTTGGGTATGGCGAAATACTCCTAATGCCGCGACCAATCATAGTTTGTCTTATGCTAAAAGCCCTGATCTAGTCAATTGGCAAGATTCTAGTGGTAAACCTTTAGCCTTACCTTTAACGCTGAAACATTCCGAAGTGGTGGATCCGGTTAAACCCGGTGAAGGCATGATCAATGGGAATGTCAAATTAGGCTTTGATGGTAAAAATAGACCTATGATCAGTTACCACAAGTACGATGAAAACGGTAATACGCAGATGTATTTAGCTCGACGCGAAGCCAAAGGATGGAATAGTGTTCAGATTAGTGATTGGAAAGGTTTTCGGTGGGAATTCGGTGGTGGTGGCTCTTTAGGCCGTTTCCCCATAAAACCCCACAATCCTAGCCTGATGGATAACGGCAATATTAGTGTCTTGGTCAGGAAAAATGCTCAAGTGTTGCGCTTTGTAGTTGAGCCAACTAAGTTAAAAACGATTAAGGTTGAACCTGCTGATTTATATCCTAAAGAGCTTGAGTTGGTTACTAAGACTTCTAACCAAAGTACGTTAACGTCTTCTGATTTACCCTTTGAGCATCAAGTTTTTGCTGGGAAAGGAAAGTCTAAAAAGGGAGGCAAGTATTACCTATCTTGGTATAGTCAGCCAGGTAATCGTGATAGAGCACATAGTGTAATTAGCCAACCGAGTGTGTTGTTATTACATGAAGTGGTGTCTCCATAGAAACGAGTTCGGATTATCTAAACTTGTCAAAAAATTAAACCTGTAGTGAGGCGCTATAATCGAATTAATTCGTAGTAATTTGCTCAGGTTTAATCTAAAATAATCATAATCAGTCATGTGGATTTAAAGGGAAAAGTAGCTGAGCAAGGTTATACTTGAATATTGTCTCGAGATATAACGTTTATGCAGCCACATCAAAAACGCTTTAAATACGCCGTTAAGTAAGAAAAATTATGTCAGTTAGTATTCATGAGCAGTCTTTAGTCATTGATATCGGTAAAACTCACGTTAAGTTACATGTATTAGATGCAAACTTTCACTCGGTATTTTCTAGACAAATGAAAAACCAAGTGGTGAGTGGCGGTATTTACCCTAGTGCTGATACAGATAAAATTTGGCATTGGTTGGTTGGGAATATAAAAGCAGCGGCTTTAGAATATTCAAATATTAGTGCTTTAACGATTACTACCCATGGCGCTACGGCAGCCGTAATAGATAGAAACTCCAGTAAAACAGACGGTTTAGTTTTGCCTGTCTTGGATTATGAGTATTCTACTTTATGCGAAAAATCAGAAAGTTATAAAGACGTTAGACCT
Organism: Paraglaciecola sp.; assembly: GCF_051252315.1. GTDB lineage: Bacteria > Pseudomonadota > Gammaproteobacteria > Enterobacterales > Alteromonadaceae > Paraglaciecola. Next base: position 7,080 of record NZ_JBPOFP010000080.1, read on the forward strand.
TCCTTTAACGATACTTTTTCACCTGACTTACCCGTTGGACTAAATTTAGGTCGTCAGTTGTATTGGCTTAAAAACAGTTTTCCAGATGCGTTTTCACAAGCCACGGATGTTTTAATGTATCCACAATATTGGGCTTGGCGATTTACTGGTACGTTATTTTCTGAAATTACCTCTCTTGGCTGTCATACCGATCTTTGGTCTGTGCGAAATAACCAATATTCCAGTTTAGTTGATGCATTGCAATGTGAAGGTTTATTTCCTGAAATCAAACCTGCATGGGCTGACTGCGGAAAGTTAAAGCCTGCATTAGCGGATGAACTAGGATTGTCGCACGATTGTCATTTTTATAATGGTATTCATGATAGTAATGCTAGCTTTTTGCGTTACAGACTTGCCCACAAAAACACGCCGTTCACAGTGGTATCTACCGGGACTTGGACCATATTAATGGCTTCTCAAGTCTCTCTCGAAAGTCTAGATGAAACCAAAGATATGTTGGCTAATATCGATGCAATGGGAGAGCCAATTGCCTGTGCGCGCTTTATGGGAGGTCGTGAGTTTGAAGAAATATGCGAACAAGCGGGCTCTTGGTTAGGTGAACAGTTCGAAGAACGTGATATTCAAAAAATCATTGATCAAGAGGTTTTAGCTTTACCTGACTTTAGTCAAGGAAGTGGGCCGTTTGGTGGTAAACAAAATGCTTTTATTGGTTCTATTGACCAAGTTAGTGGTATTGCGTTAGCGACTTTATACTGTGCTCTTATGATCGACTATCAATTAGATAAGTTAGGGGCGCAAGGTAAAGTATTTATCGAAGGCGCATTTTTGAAAAATCCATTATTGTGTGCTGTTTTAAACCAATTAAGATCTGAGCAACAAGTATTTTTGTCTAAGGATTCAACCGGCACAGTTCAAGGAGCTGGGTATTTAACAAGTTGGGGCAAGGTAGATTGCCAAATTGATGCTAGTAAAGCTGGCATTGTGAACTTGGAGTCGTTAGTTGAATACCGTGACTTATGGCGTGCTCAAGCTGAAAATAACCAAAGGTAATAAAAATAAGATCCTATAGCGGGCGCTATAGGATCGCGTTAACCGTGTTTATTCGTCACCGACCGCTTCAACCACGATCACTTCAATGTCGTGTTTCTCAAAATATTTAATTAAGTCAGGATCGGCCTTGGAATCGGTTATCAGTATATCTACTTCCGACAAAGGACAGAATACAAAGTTACTTCGTTTTCCTAACTTTGAGCTGTCAGCCAAGATTACTAATTTTTCAGTTTGTTTTTTTAGTTTTTGCTCGGAACGAATGAGTAGGGGATCTGATTCCATCACACCAAATTCGCCAATGCCTGGTGTACCCATAAACATCATAGTGCCATGGAAATACTCACTGCTGTCTCTATCGTAAGAACTTAGAATAATCCCTTGCTCACGGTAAATTTCACCGCCAGGTAAAGTGACCTGAATATCGCTGTTTTCAGACAGGTAATTAGCCAATACAAATGAGTTAGTTAATACATTCAAATGTAAGTCAGTTAAATATTCACCCATCATGTAGGTTGAGCTACCACCATTGATAACAATAGAACCACCGTTAGTACAGAGTTCTGCAGCACATTTAGCAATTAATTTTTTAGTCTCAACACGTTTGGTTTTATCTACAATAAAAGCTGAACTAGCAATGTGCTTTTTCTTTGGAGCGCCATTGATAGATTCGGCACCACCACGAATTTTAGTGATTTCACCACGGGCTGACATTTTAGTAATGTCTCTACGTATTGTGGCTTCAGAAGCATTCAGCTTTTCTGTTAAGTCATGCACACTGGCAAACTGCTGTTGATCTAAAATGTCTTTTATTAATTGTTGTCTATGCTTTTCTAACATTGGTTGCTCATTTCCCTTGGTGATGCTGAGATTTTACAAGTGATTGATATTCTATCGATTAAAGGTATTTAATACAATTGAACGATAAATTCATTCGTCTATTATGACTTATTTTGACGTTTAATGAACATTTTTTTAACAATGTTGTTTTATTTAGTTAATGCCTGCCAAAACACATTCTTTTATCTAGATAATATATATAAAAAACAGTTCGTTATCTTCGCCACTTGTCAGATAAGTGTGATTAAACTAAGCAAATGAAAATATACTTTTCTACCTCTTGTATGCAATTTAATAGTTTAATATCAGCTAAATAGCTGATTGTTGTCTGATTCGGTAAACATTTACGCATTGATTTTTAACTTGTATGTTGTATTATAAGTGGTGTTTGAAGTAACAAATTTGATGCCTACATTTATCTTAGGTAAATAAAGAATTGCTGGCTCGGCAGTTAACATAAAAATAATACAAGGGTTTGTTTTGACGTTGGAAAGTAACAATCAAGCTAAAATCGCTGTTATTGGTGAATGTATGGTGGAGTTAAGCCAACAGCCAAACGGTCAATTTAGTATGGGATATGGTGGTGATACGCTTAATACCGCAGTTTATCTATCGCGTTGTGGCGAAAAGGCCGATTATTTTACTGTTTTGGGTGAAGATACCTACAGCCAGTCTATGTTACAACAATGGCAACAAGAAGGTGTGGGGACGGATCAAGTTAAAATATGCCAGGGCCAAATGCCAGGCTTATACATTATTAACAATGATGAGAACGGAGAACGTTACTTTAATTATTGGCGAGATACTGCCGCCGCGAAAACTTTAATACGTAACTACCCTGAAATTTTTAAACAACTTACTTCTTATCGTTTTATTTTTCTTAGTGGTATCACTTTATCTCTTTATGCAAAAGAAGACTTAGCACAGCTATTTAGTTTTCTCAGTCACTATCGAGCGTCAGGCGGAATTGTGGTGTTTGATAACAATTACCGTGAGCGCAATTGGGGCACACTTCAAAGAGCGTTACCTGTATTTGCAAAGATGATGCAACACACAGATATTGCCTTGTTAAGTTTTGATGATGAAAAAGAAATGTATGGTGAGCATACTCCTGAAGAGTGTATTCAGCGCTGGGTTAATTCAAGCGTCACTGAAGTGGTCCTTAAAAATGGTCAGCATGGTTGTCACCACTATATAAATGGTGAAACTAGTTTAATTCCACTACTTAAAGTAATGAAACCCGTAGATACCACCGCAGCAGGTGACTCCTTTAATGGCGGGTATTTAGCAGCAAAGTTAGCGAACAAAACGTCTAATCAATGTATTGCAGCAGGTCAAAATTGCGCGAGTACGGTGATTATGCATAAAGGCGCGATTATTGATCGCGCTATTGATCTTACCGGAGTAAACAGTCTTGAACTCGGAGTAAACCATCTTGAACCCGAAACATATGGCCATGTAACTGGAGCACAAAAAATATGAAGTTTAAACAGTTTATAAAAGTCTCTATTTTTAGCGTCTTGATTACTTTCTTAGCAGCTTGTACCGAGATAAAAAGTGATGTCACGTCTATTCGAATGGCACATACATTAGATACTCAGCACCCTGTCCATAAGGGACTGGAACATATGGATCAGGTCTTACAAAAGATTTCTGATGGCAAGATGAAACTCGTTATTTATCCATCAGGCCAACTTGGTTCAGAGCGGGAAATCATTGAGTTATTACAAATTGGCAGTATGGGTATGACCAAGGTGTCTGCTAGTTCTTTAGAAGCTTTCGTGCCACAAATGAAAGTGTTCAGTTTGCCATATTTGTTTAATGATCAAGCCCACTTCTGGAAAACCCTACAAGGAGAAGTAGGACAACGTTTGTTAGATGCAGGGACAGCCTATCGAGTTAAAGGCATGGGGTATTTTGATGCCGGTAGCAGAAGTTTTTACACCACAGGTAAAAAAGTCGAGCAACCGACTGATTTAAACGGGTTGAAAATTCGAGTGATGAATAGTCAATCTGCTGTGGAAATGGTGAACACAATAGGTGGAGCGGCTACCCCAGTCAGTTTTGGGGAGTTATACACTGCGCTTCAGCAAGGCATAGTGGCGGGTGCAGAAAACAATCCTCCTAGCTTCTTTTTCTCCAAACATTATGAAGTCAGTAAGTATTACTTATTAGATGAACATACCTCTATTCCCGATGTGATAATAATTGGCACCCATATATGGAATAGCTTGTCTGAGCAACAACAAGCTTGGTTAACCCAAGCCATGCATGAAGCTACAGAGTTTCAAAAGAAATTGTGGGCCGAGTCTACGGCTATGTCACTGGAAAAAGTGAAAGAAGCAGGTGTTACGGTTATGCAAGCTGATAAAGCATTGTTCCAACAAAAAGTTCAGCCTATATATGACGAGTTAAAAGGCAGTGAGTTAGAGCCTCTAATCAATGAAATTAAAGCACTGGGAGATAACCAATGAATAGTTTTACTTCCTTTGTGGAGCAAATAGATCGCGTATTGAGAGTGATGCTGGCCATTATGATGGCGTTATTAGTAATTGACGTGACTTGGCAGGTATTAACCCGTTTTATTTTGCCGCAACCTTCTTCTTTTACTGAAGAGGTAGCGCGCTTTTTATTGATATGGGTCAGCTTAATTGGTGGAGCTTACGCTTACAAATTACATAGTCATTTAGGTTTTGATTTATTTGTACGTAATTTAGCCATAAACAAAGCGATTGGTGTGTATCGCCTATGTTGTGTTTTGGTAGCAATATTTGCGGTATGGGTATTAATTATTGGTGGCGGTAATTTAGTGTCGTTAACCTGGCAACTAGGCCAACACTCACCTGTTTTAAACGTACCTATGGCAGCGGTGTATATTGCCATTCCATTTAGTGGCGCATTATTTTTAACCTACAGTGTCTACTTTTTCTTAATGGCTAAGCAATTAACCGAGCATGCCAGAACCCCTAATGACGAGCAGGAGAATGCCCATGACTAGTTTAATTCTGTTTGGCATATTTGCACTATTACTATTAATCAACTTACCGATTGCTTTAGCGATTATTTTCGCCACCTTAGTAACTATGTTGGCCACTATTGACACTTTGCCAGCGTTAACCACAATTGCTCAAAGGCTTGTAGCAGGTATTGATAGTTTTGCTTTGTTAGCTATTCCTTATTTTATCTTGTCAGGCTATTTGATGGGGCAGGGCGGAATCGCAGCCCGGTTGATCAATTTTGCTAAGGTATTAGTGGGTCGTTTACCTGGTGGTTTAGCCTTTGTAAACGTGATTTCTTGCGCCTTATTTGGTTCGATATCTGGTTCTGCTGTGGCGGCTACATCTGCCATTGGCGGGTTTATGATCCCAGCTATGAAAAAAGAAGGCTACGACAGACCTTTTAGCACGGCGGTAACGGTTACTGCAGCGACCACGGGTATGCTGATCCCACCAAGTAATATTTTAATTATTTATTCTTTAGCCAGTGGCGGCGTGTCTATTGCTGCGTTATTTATTGCTGGTTATATTCCGGGTATCTTGGTTACCTTGTTACTCATTATGGCCAGTGCAATATACGTAAAACGTAAAGGCATTAAACCTATTGCTGGTGATCAAATTGATCCCTTTATCCCTGCGTTTATTGGTGCGATACCCAGCCTATTATTAATTGTATTAATAATAGGAGGAATAATTGGTGGCTTCTTCACACCTACCGAAGCTGGTGCCATTGCTGTGCTGTATTCGCTAGTTTTGTCAGTGGGAATTTATCGTGAAATATCGGTTAAAGATTTGTATCCGGTTCTACTTAAGTCAGTGAATACCACCGCGATTGTGATGTTGCTGATTGGCGCATCATCGGCTATGTCTTGGTTAATGTCTTACGAGTCTATCCCACAGACGATTAGTCAAACGTTGTTAACCCTATCTGAAAATCCGTTGATTATTCTGCTAATTATCAACTTAACTTTATTGGTGATTGGTACCTTTATGGATATGACTCCAGCGGTACTTATATTTACACCTATCTTTTTGCCAGTGGCAGAAATGTTAGGTATTTCACCCCTTCATTTCGGGATCATGATGATCTTGAACTTGTCTATTGGCCTCTGTACCCCGCCAGTAGGTAGCGTGTTGTTTGTTGGATGTAGCATCGGCAAAGTCAATATTAGTGAAGTCATCAAACCCATACTACCATTGTATGCGGCCATGGTTCTTGCACTAATTTTGGTTACGGCGTTCCCGGCAATCAGTGAGTTTTTACCTCAACTTCTTGGTTTGATTTAAATAAAAGCAAAATAACTAAGTTGACATATTTTTAATTTTAAATAACGTGGAAATAGAAAATGCAAGAGTACCTTCTCAAACAATTCGGTTTAGATAATAAAGTCGCGATAGTGACCGGTGCAAGTCGAGGTTTAGGACAGGCTATGGCTATCGCATTGGGCGAAGCTGGCGCTAAAGTTGTCGCTGTGGGTTCTCGTATTGAAAGTGTCGAGAAAACGATGGAAATCCTTAAAGGCAAAAACATCGACTGTTTAGCTTTAGGCTGCGACCAAGCTAAAGGTGAAGAAATTAATGCCGTTATCGACGCGACGATTAAAACTTATGGGCAAATCGATATCTTAGTAAATAACGCTGGCACCATTAAACGTGCACCTGCTCATGAGTTTTCTGACGAAGATTGGAACGAAGTGATTAATGTAAACCTAAATGGTGTATTCAAGTTCTGCCGTGAAGCAGGTAAACATATGCTTAAGCAAGGTTCTGGAAAAATCATCAATGTGGCGTCTTTGTTAAGTTTTTCTGGTGGCATCACAGTACCAGCTTACGCTGCTAGTAAAGGTGGTGTGGCACAAATTACTAAAGCATTAGCAAATGAGTGGGCAAGTTCAAATATTCAAGTGAATGCTATTGCTCCAGGTTATTTTGAAACAGATAACACGGCTAATTTACGCAAAGACACAGAACGTTTTGACAGTATTACTGCACGTATTCCTTCTGGTGTTTGGGGTAAGCCTGAAGATTTAGCGGGCGCAGCGGTTTACTTATCTAGTCAAGCATCAAATTATGTCAATGGTCACGTCATGTTAGTTGACGGCGGCTGGATGGCTCGTTAATTAAAAGCTTATTGAGGAATAATTATGGATTTCATGTTTTCAGCGGATATTCGAAGCTATAAAAATATGCGTAACGACGAGTTACGTGAAGCTTTTACTACCGCGCCACTTTTCGAAGCTGGTGAGATTAAGTTAACGTACACCGATGTAGATCGCGGTGTGATTGCAGGCATTGTTCCGGCGAGTGCAGGAATCAAATTGCCAACTCATAAAGAACTTGCAGCTGATTATTTTTGTCAGCGTCGTGAAGCCGGTGTGATCAACATTGGTGGTGAAGGTAAGATCACAGTGGATGGTGAAACTTTCCCTATGTCGAATAAAGACAGCCTTTATATCGCCAAAGAAAGCCAAGAAGTAGAGTTCTTTTCTACTGACGCAGCTAATCCTGCGAAATTTTATTTGGTATCTTATCCAGCTCACCGTGTAACCAAGACGGTTCATGTGCCAAAAAGTAAGGCGCAAACAGTGGAACTAGGTTCACAGGAAACGTCCAACGAACGTACTATTTTCCAATCGATTCGTCCGGGTATTGTTGATAGCTGCCAGTTGGTAATGGGTATTACTGAATTGAAAAAAGGCAGTGTATGGAATACTAAACCGCCACACACACACTACAGACGTACCGAAATATACATGTATTTTGATTTGCCTGAAGAAGAAAGAGTGTTTCACCTAATGGGTGAACCTAAGGAAGTCAGACCGTTAGCGTTAGAGCCTGGGGTAGCAATAGCCTCTCCAAGTTGGTCTATTCATAGTGGCGTAGGCACGACTAACTATACGTTTGTTTGGGCTATGGGCGGTGAAAACCAAGAATTTGATGATATGGATCATCTTAAAATTTCAGACTTACGTTAATTTCCAATACCAACGTATTGGTTTACCTTTGTCCCTACATTACATAGGTAAAAAAAGTGATGAGGTAGATATTGTACCAACTCACAAATTAAAAAAGGCTTATCGATTGATAAGCCTTTTTTAATGCGCTGGTATAAGTCGGAGTTGAGGGAACCGGCGCTAGCTCTCTATTATTCTAAAGCAAGCTATTCCGAATACGATTAATCTAGCCTCTATGCTATTATTGGGCTTGTAATTAGTGCTAATTTAGTAAAATTAATTTGCTAAATAGTCGGTATTTTATATAGTTAGTTATTATTACTATTAAAATCATCAACTTGAATTGAAGCGGGTATTTAATGTTAAATTTTTTATCATTTTTACTGAAGTATACAACGCTCGTTCTGTTTCTATTTATAGCTCAAGCATCAGCTGTTGATACTGTGAAAATGCTTAGGTTATCTTCTGATTTAGATAAACGAACTTTACATAAGGAAGAGGTGATTGTTCGTGCGTTATCTATAAGTGAGCCTGAATTCGGTCCGTATAAATTCAATCCTATCTTGGGGAATATGACTCCTGGTAGAACCCTTAATTCGATGAGGGAAGGGGAATTGATTAATACTTATATTGGCCCTTCTAGAGAAAATATGGAGGAGTATGCCATACCGATTAAAGTCCCAATTAGAATGGGTCTTTTGAACTATCGATTGTTTTTAGTAAATAAATCAAACATGGCTAAATTTGACAAAGTAGAGTCTTTAGATGATTTAAATAAACTCGTTGCCGGCCTCCAAAATCACTGGGTAACAACCGATATATTTAAAAATTTAGATATGAATATGGTGACTGGCCATAATTTTGACGGTATGTTTCTTATGTTGCAAAAAAATAGATTTGATTATTTCCCACGGGCTATATATGAAATCTATGAAGAATTAGAAGAGCGAAAATTAGCCTTAGACAATATCACCATTGAGCCTCGACTTGCCCTTCACCTACCTATGCCCACTTATGTGTACGTGTCGAAAAATGCCCCTCAACTTGCTAAAAGAGTGGAATTTGGTTTAAGAAAAATGGTCAATAAGGGAGAAATTAAACGACTGCTTTATAAATATTATTCTGAAGAAATCCAAAAAGCCAACTTGCCTAAAAGAACCATTATTCATATGGATAACCCTTATTTTCTTGATAAAGAAGTATTAGAAGACTCATTACTGTGGATAAAGCACTAACTGACCACCTATTCTTTTTAAATATGTCTTAGCTTGTTAGTAGGTCGTCTGGCCTTTTTCAACTTGATCAACAACAGCTAATTTTTAAAGCGAGGGAATAATAAGGCATAAAAAAGGCTGATAAATCAGCCTTTTTTATTTCGATTGGTGGAGCTGGCGGGAGTTGAACCCGCGACACAAAATAACTAATACATTGATAAATAACAAAATTTTATTTCCTGTTTTTCAATTGTGTGACAGGTGTGTGATTTTGTTTTAATTCTTCCTGATATGATTCAATAAAGCTTCCGTAGTGCCTGTAAATCATTTCTGGTGATGAATGCCCCATCCAATTAGCCAACTGCCATATGTTCACGCCTTCTGATATATGCTTTGTAGCAAATGAATGCCGCATTTGATACGGGTACCGATAAGCAACACCAGCCTCTTTTAATATCCTGGTCCAACGATGCTTTCTAAATGAGTCTGGATTGACTCGGTTCAACTCCCCATTTCGGAACTGAACAGGCGACTTGTTGTTTTTAGAAAACACATAATCTCCCATCAAGTAAGATTTAGGCATTTGATCACGTATTGCTTTTAGCGCTTCAGAATTTAACGGAATAGTACGACGACCTGATTTACTTTTTGGCCCTTTCTCTATTCCATGCACAATAGCTGTTTTAACATTGATAACTTGATCGCTTAAATCAACATCACTCCATTTTAATGATGACCATTCAGAAGATCGTAAACCTGTATTAAATACCAACCGAACAATATTAATTTCATCATCCCGACAACACTTATAAATTTTTTCTATCTCTTTAGGTGAGAACGGTTGAACGTCTGTATGCTCGTCTTTTAAATTAACCTTGTTATCTTTCTTGGTGTAGTTAGAAAGTTTAACCGTATCAATTGGGTTTATTTCCAATACGCCATCGGTTACCGCTTCAGCAAGTGCTGATCGCAAATAACTAAACTTGTTGCGTAATGTCTTTGGACTATTTTTAGAATCATTAATAAACTGCTTTAACCTGGATGCTGTTAAATGGCGAACAGGTAAGTCGTGAAGCTCTGCAATAGAATTCTTTAGCTTTCTATAACCTTCTAATGTAGAAGGTGACAACCCGCGCTTTATTGCGGATTGCTGATAATCTTCTAGGTACGATTTAACTGTTTTATTAGCATCTACCGCTTTCCCGAATAACTTTAACTTTGAGCTATTAGGAAAATATTTTGCATATTGAAAAGTTTCTCTTTCAATTGCGCCTTTAATTTCACCTAGTAAATTACTGGCATAATTAATATTTTTACGGTTACCGGGTAATGATATCGATTCTCTACACTGCATACCCATGTAAGTAAAAGCGATCTGTATTGACTCGCCATTCTTTAACTGTCTTACAGTTACGCCGCGAGGGAGCTGCCGCCGTTTCTCACCCATCTTTCAACACCTTCTAGATCAATCCAACGTTCTTTACTTCCTTTGACTTTAAACCATTGCTGGCCTTCAACCCAAACACCGTTTTCAATTCTTTTGGTTACCGCGCACTTTGACTCGTTAAACTCAAGACAATAAGCGCTTATGGTTCTTACGTTCATTATGCTGCCTTACCGTGTCTTTTACTGAAACCTAATACTTTGTCTGCAATTGATCTAGCAAACTTCGCTTTTTCTATGTCGGCATACGAACCTAAGTGTAATGACTTTCCATTTATCCTAACGTTCGCATGATATCTATGTTGTTTTTCGTGATAGAACACCCCTGCAATCCCTGTCTTGTTATTTTTTAATAACTTTGTGTTTTTATTGTTTTCCTGACTGGTTACTGATCTTAAGTTACACCAACGATTATCAGAAGGGTTTCCATTAATGTGATCTACTAATTGCGGCTCTTCATTTGTCATTAATTTATATATGACTCGATGGACTGCAAACTTATCTCCATCTATATGACAAGAATAATAACCATCACTTCGTTTAGTGCCACAACCAGAACCAATTAAATCAACTCTGTTTGCATGATGCTTCCAAGTTAAATTTCCCGTTATAGGATCGTAATTTAAAACCTTTTTAAGCCTATCTTGAGACGGCAAAGGTTTAGGGTTGCTTACTCCGTACTTTAATTTACAACCTAGCTCTTGTTCTTTCATACTCCCACCTTAGCCTTTGGTCTTAATGTTATTTCCACATGACCGTACCGTTTAAACAGATATTCGATAGTCCAATTTGCAGGGCATAGTTTAGTTTCACAATAATTAGCTTTTTTGTATTTCTTGAGCGCTTTATTCATCTACTTACCCTCATTCAATTCTATAAAACAAATGCAAGCCGCCACTAGTCTTGTGCAGCTGTGTTCGTCTATTAAGCGTTCCCACTTTGGTATGTTGACATCATTCCAATCAGTCACAGCGCACATCAACTCATCAAAAATCTTTTCGATTATCGGGCCAGCATCATTCCAGTTGTTGCATGGGTTGTAATCTTTACCAGTATCGAGGTTAATTACTATGTTCCCGTCAACAGTCATATCAGCTTTTGTGTGGTTAAACCCCATCAACTCAGCACACCGTTTGTTAATATCAAACTCTGTATATGTCTTATTGTTTATGGTGTATGTCATCAGTCATTCCAATGTTTAGTTGATATACTGACTCGGTCACCATGTCTATGATGATTTTCCTTAACACAATCAGATAATGGCTTTAGTTTCTCATCAATACTATTTAATTTAGATTCAATATTTTTCAATGTTAAAAGTAATTCTTTGAAATATTTAATCATCACTCACTCCTTAGCTTTTTGGCTTGGTTGCGTAGGTCTTTTCTAGTATCAGTCATGTGACCAAAAATTAAACACCACCAATAGAACTGGTTTTTACCAAGCTTTCCTAAGTTTTGTTCCTTAACGTGAATGCCATTAATTTCTAACGCCACATCATTAACACCCTTAGCTTGCTGCTCTAGGTTGTGGGCTTCTATCCATGACTCCAATCCATCTGAATTTAATGGCTCAATAATTGGGCATCCATCTTCGTCACAGAAAAATAACTCAATATCTTCTAGTTTATTCTCTGCTTCTCGATATTGGTTTTGCGTTTCAGTTAAATCTCTTGTTAATTTAGCGTTTTTCTCGTCGCGTTCTTCTAGTGCGATTTCACAGCTTTTTAATAGAGTTCGCTTGTGGCCATAGGATATCTCTAATAGCCCTAAATTTTGCTTTAGTGCAGAGTTTTCTTTTTCAAGAAACGACTTTCTATTTAAGTCTGCAACAATGTCTTGTGAAAACATTGTGTGGCCGTCTTTGGTTATTATTCCTGATTGGCCTTCTTCGTATTTTGCAAAGTGTTGTTTGTCAGTCATTAGGCAACTCGCTTATTGAATCTACTTAAGGTATCTACTTTTTTTGATCTAAAGCTAGTAATAGCTCCGCACTCGATTCCGTCAGTGCAATAAAAATATTTAATAATGTAGTTACCAGCTGGATTTAAGTTTTTTGTCGTTGTTTTAGCTCCGCAATACGGGCATGGGTTTGGCTTTTCCATCACGCACCTACCTTAAATCAGGGAGCATATTTGGCATACTCCCTTTGCTATAAGCTTCTTCAATTTGTGGAAGCATGAAATTACTTACTGTTGAGCCATCTGGTAAAACGATGTTTGCCATAAACTCGTTTTCAAATACTGCTATTCCAGCCTCACAAGCTTCTAATTTAGCTTTTATTACTAATGACATAGCTCGCCATTTTTGCCTACAGGCTTGCTCCCATTCTTTAAAAGCGGCAGTTTCTGCTCTGGCCTTGCCAGTAGAGGTTTTGGTAAACTTTTTATCGTTTTTATCTGGCATGGGTAACAGGAATTTAATTTGCTTTCCTTTCATCCTAAATCCAACTAGTGCTTTATCAGTGTCCCATCCATACATAAATTGATCGGCACCATACTTTTGTAAAGTCCGTTCAATTTCAGCTCTGCTTTTTTCGGTGCTAACCGTTGTTTTATCTGCAAAAGTCATTAGTAAAGCTCCTCCATTACGCAGCCCTTAAATTGAATTGATTCATTAAAGTTTCACCATGGGAATAAAGTTCATCTCTTGAAACGTAATCAAACTTTTTACCTTTGTATGATTTATCAAAGATGGCTATTGCAGCGGCAAAGGCTGCACCAGATGGTTTTTGCTTGTCATTAGCCGGCTTAAACCAAGCTGGTGGATCGAAAGAAACTCTACCTCTAATAAAATGAACAGCGTCTGCTTCTTCTGGCCACCAAGTTTCTGAAGTTGCTGACTTGATTAAATATACAAACTTGCCCCCTAAATCACGCTCAGCCATTGTTTTACTTATCACATGGGCATACCTGTTATTGGCTTCATTCCGTCATCATATGAGGCGCGAGAGTAGGGTGGGTTTGCGTATGCCTTTCCACCTTCTAAATCTTCGGTCCACTCTTGAATAAGGGCGTTATCTTTTGCTGTGTAAAACTTCGGGCATTTAGAGTTTTCACCATCACTGAATAAATCTAAAACGAATGGGCCATATTGAGAATAAATACCCCAATACAATTCAGGTGGTGTTTGCCATTGATCGCCAATATCTTTTAGGTAATGACCTTCTTGCTGTTTAAATTCAGCTAACTTTTGTGCGTATGCGTTCATGCTGCATCCTTAATAAACTCTGTTTTTAACTTACTGTTCATTCGTTCAATACAGTGATTAGCTTTTGCCCAATGAGTCCTAGATAGTGAATCAACCAGGTCAAAAAACATGGGGTCTTTGGTTGTTTTTCTAAGCTTCCATGCACAGGCTTTTATTTCTTTACCGATACGTTCTTTATTTGCTCCGTACACTCTGTGCATGTGATAGCAAAGCAGTAATGTTTTTGTATCAAACCAGTTTTGGGCAATGCTTAAATCTGCTTGTTGATCTGACATTAGGCCACCTTATCCAAACTGATGTTACCGCTCACATCACTTTCAAGCTTTCGATAAGTTTTGTTTAAAGTTATGACTGCCCGATCAAAATTTTGCTGAGGGACACTAAACATCATGTAAGCCATTGAAGCTGCTACACCATCAATGAAATGAGCTTTTAAAGCCATGATAAGAGGCTCACTTTTAATGCGCGTTCCTTCTAAAACTTCATTGATTTTCTCGGCTGTTTCATGGCCTTGAACTAAAGTTATACTTGGGTTGTAAT
>NZ_JBPOFP010000081.1:0-21210 GCF_051252315.1 Paraglaciecola sp.
ATCCTTTATGTTTAACAATTTTTGTAAAACATAAAGAATAAAAGTAAAGCGACCGACTCCTTTCCCAATGGCCTTCAAATAAAGCAAGTCATTATTTAGGTGTCAGACTTAATGACTAATTCAGTTAAGATAACAATAACCTAGTTTGAGTAAGATCAATCAATCCTTCGTCCCTCAATTAAATCTTGCTGGCTTTGTAAATAATTGGTCATGAATCTTACAAAACACTGAATTTTGCTATTTTTCCTTAAGTCGGGATGGCTCAAAATCCATAAATCGTTTTTATCTTCGCTTTTACGCGGGGGGATCCTAACCAATTCAGGATCAGCATCACCAATAAAACACGGCAAAAATGCAACACCCATTCCTTCTTTGCAAGCCGCTGCATTTAAATTTCCATTGGCAATTTTATGCTTTGATTTAAACTTTGGATAATCTCTTGCTAACTGTCCTATGGGCTTAGTAATTTTGTCGGTCCAGCCGATCCAGTTTTGCTGCTTTAACCATTGATTATCATCAAGCCTATGTTTATATCTTGCACTCATATAACAAGCTCTATGAATGGACGCTAGTTTTCTACCAATTAAATATTCTGGGGGTTCTTTGACCACCCTAAAAGCAACGTCAGCCTCTCGATTGACTAAATTGAACATTTTTGCAGACTCTTTTATTTCTATCTGAATCTCTGGATACTCTTGACTAAACTTGGCCAAACCCGGCATCAATAGGTGCTCTGCGATAATATCAGGCATAGTAATACGTATATCGCCAGATAAAGTATTATCCTCTCCCATTATTTTTCGTTCAATTTGGTTTAACCTCGACTCAATAACATTCAGTTCATCATAGATTTCTTCGCCCGTTCTAGTTAAACGATATCCTGTAGTTTCGCGGTCAAACAACCTTTTACCCAAGGTTAGTTCTAGCTTGTTTATACGCCGAGAGACGGTTGTGTGATTGATGGATAACTTGTTGGCCGCCATACGTATCGATCCTTCTTGGCACAAGACCAAAAATATCTTCATATCATCCCAATTCATCTGATTCACTCGCCACTTTCGTTGTTTTATTTAAACATAAACAAGCGCTGCATTATTGCAACACTTGAATGCAAATTAACTACTTCTCATCTTTGCTTATTTCCCATTTAATCTATGCACCAACAGCTAAGGACTTTTTAACATGACAAAGCAAAGTGACCATAAAATAACACGCATACAAACGATTAATGCCCCGCTAGCAAAAGTTTGGCAAGTAGTCAGTGATTTTGATAACCCTCATCTTTGGGCACCTGGTGTCACCGATGCACATAAAATTGGGCCCAAAGATAAAGAAGTAGGTGCCAAGCGTTATTGTAAGTTAGCCGACTTTGGCAGTATCGAAGAAGAAGTCACACAATGGACAGAGAATGAAGGTTATACGTATGAAGTTACCCCACTTGGGCCACTTACAAACACTACTAGCCGTTGGAAGTTAACGTCTGTAACACCAGAGTCGACCCAGCTAGAAGTATCAATTCAATACGATATTCGATTTAGTGTTTTTGGTAAGTTAATGCATAACTTTATTATGAAAAGTAAATTAAATCAGTCCATTCAAGACACCCTTAGTGCTTTACAACAACATGTTGAAAAAGCACCTTTTGCTGCTTAATTGAGCTATGTCTATTAACACCCCGTGTTTGGGAGAGTACTCATTACCGAATTCTCCCAAATTAACTATCAGTGAATCCGAACAGATAGTTCCTCAACATTACTTGCGGTATCGGCATACAATTGAGTCAATCGAATCTTTGGTGATAGAATGTGATTACGATGATAAGTACGTCATTTTTACTAGTGAAATCGACTCAGCCCCTCACATTACCATTGGTATAGTGGGTTTTGATAACTATAAAACTAAAAGCACTAAAAAGATTGTATATGGCCGTAATTGGCGCGTTGAGCCAAACATGCCTACCTCTGAGATAATACAAACCATTTTTTTAGCTATTCAAAAGGCTAAGGAGCATGAAAATAGAGAATTATTAAGAGTTTCATCTAAAGGTAGAGTTACCACCCCATTTAATAATCATCAAGATGTTTTGCTGCTTAGCAAAGTGTCTCAAAAATTAACAAAAGCAAATTCAACACCAGTAACAGCGGGCTTAATTTCAAAATACTTACCACGTATTTCTTATGGAAATTTAACCTTCAAATTAACTTCTTTCAATCAACTATCTGCTTCGGAATTTTTGGTTGTACTGGGTGTTCAACAAAGTGAGCTTTCTGAAGTCCCTGAGTTGAAAGAATGCCAAACAATAACGTTTATCATTGATGGCAATTCTACTAACGCGTTTTTGCATAGCTTGATGGACTGTTTAATTCAGAAGGGCAATAAACATGTTGAAAACAATTTTACATTTAAAGGTTTTTCTCGATTTAGCCGTGTAAACAATCTTGAAATAATCTCTGAAATGTCACTTAAAACTAGAAACTTACATACACTTCCTGGCCACGATAGTTTTATCGAACAATGGGAGGTTGAAAAACATACCGTAGACAAAACCCGAGTACCTAGTATTTTTACCCACCGACTTAAAAACAAAGTAAAAGACCAATTAGCTAAACACGCTCCTTTAGATGGGTTTGTTCCTTTGCTACGATAACAGCCCAGTTAGCGAATTACAGAACAAAATATACTTGTCTGGTTTCTTATTCAGCTGGTTATCTAGCCGCTTATTTACCCGCTTATTTAGCCGCTAATCGTAAATGCACAGTCACCTCTTCGCGGTTATGGTAAAGGTGTTTTGCTTGTAAACAGTATTTTCCAGCTTGTTGTGACTGCATCACCTGCTCAATAATATCAAGGGCGCCTTGAATTGACTCATAACGCTTTTTCATGGGCAATTTAAGGTTAAACATGGCTTCTTTACACCGACCTTCTGCAACCCAAGTCGCCATAAGTTTTGCCACTCGTTGTGGTTGCTCTATCATGTCGCAAACTAACCAATAAATATTGTTCTTTTTGGGTGTAAACTTAAAACCGTCTTCTGGACAATAAGTCACCTGCCCTGTTTCCATTAACGCCTCGTCCATTGCGCCATTATCGACAGCTTGGACGAACATTCCTCTATCCACTAATTGATAAGTCCAACCACCCGGACAAGCGCCTAAATCTACCGCATGTAATCCACCTTGAAGTCTAACGTCATGCTCTTCTTTGGGTATAAAAGTCTGAAATGCTTCATCTAGTTTAAGGGTTGAGCGACTAGGCGCAGCGTGAGGAAACTTTAAACGCATTATGCCCAGAGGTAGCGGTGAATTATTGTTGCTAAACGAATAACCTATATAGGCTTTATCGTTACTGGTAAAAAACACATGTAGCACTGGCTTATTAGGATTTTCTTTATTGGTTAATTTATTCTTTTTACGTAGAGCTTGTCGTAACGGCACACTGACTTTTCTACAGAATTTTGATAACTCTCTACCTTCTGTTGTATCGGCGTATTCCACTCTGAGTTCACCACATAAAGGGAAATCAGCACAAGCTTGTAAAATCGGCCCCACTCTATCTGTAGGTAACATATCTTCGATCACTTGCTGGCAAGCAAAGTGTTGTCTAGCAAACACTAAATCAGAAAACTTAAGCTTTTTAACCAACAATTCGGCTTGTTCTGCTTGATAACAATTAAACAATACATACCCAGTATTATTTTTAGTCTGCGGGTAACCAAATATCTCAAGTTGACTCGCTTTGTCTTGTACTTCATTTGCCACGTCACTTTCAAACCCAGCACGACAATAGAGCAATAACCCAGCCATTAGCTAACCCCTTCGATAAAATTAGCGCCTTTAAATACAGATACAGCCAATAATGCCCAACCGACAATAAAACACACACCTCCGATAGGCGTGATAGGGCCGAACCATTTTATTCCCGTCAGGGCTAATAAATATAAACTACCACTAAACAAGACTATGCCCGCCAGCATAAACCCACTGCTATAAACCAATAAAGCCTGGGGAATTTGACGATATAAAACAACCAGTAATATCAGTGCCAAACTATGATACATCTGATACTGAACACCGGTTTGGAACGCATTCAGTAACGGCTCTGATAACTTGTTTTTTAAACCATGTGCGGCAAACGCGCCCAGTATCACAGACAACATTCCGCTTATTGCAGCCAGACCTAATACTATTTTCATCATAAGAATTGATTCTTCAAGGTAAGGTAAATTTTTTAATGGGATTTATTTTATCAAAACAAACAGATGTTATATCTAACATAATGATCAAATTAACCTTTGAATGAAACTAACGGTTTGTTTGGTGGCTTCATCTAAGTTTTGTTCAAGGCTAACACCTGATTTTTTTCTAGGCTTAAAGCTGTGGTCACCATCGGTTAAATAGGAAATTTGTACCTGACTCGACATATCATAAGACGTCACTTCTTCTCGTGTACCAAAGGTATCTCTCTCGCCTTGTAGTATCAACACCGGCTTTTTTATATCTTCTAAATGAGCTGTACGTAATTTATCGGGTTTGCCAGGCGGGTGAAACGGATACCCCATACAAATACAGGCTACAGCCTTGGATTCAGGCAATAACATACTGGCCATTCTGCCCCCCATAGATTTACCTCCAATAAATAGTGGGAGTGCCGGATCGATTTGTTCAAGTACCTGGGAAAAATGCGCTAATAACTTGTCTGCACGCTCAGGTGGGCGACGTTTACCTAATTCTTCGGCAAGTTCCATGTAAGCAAAG
Source organism: Paraglaciecola sp. (assembly GCF_051252315.1). Lineage (GTDB taxonomy): Bacteria > Pseudomonadota > Gammaproteobacteria > Enterobacterales > Alteromonadaceae > Paraglaciecola. The sequence continues at coordinate 4,755 of NZ_JBPOFP010000081.1, forward strand.
TTAAAACGCACAACTTGTATATTATGCTGGCTCAAGTTTTCTGCCATTCGTTCCATAAATTCACTGGTCATTCCCGCCCCTGCTCCATGAGCAAAAACAAACGTCGCTATAGGTTTATGGTTATTTTTGGAAATGGCTGGGTTACATAAAGTTTTTATCATTGAATTTCTTTTATCAGTTTTTTGAATGCGGTTGTTATTAATCGGATTGGCTTGAGTCAGCTTGGTTTATAGAAAATTCGACTCTTAAGCAGTCACTAATCAAAGTCTTGTACATCTTGTTCTTCTTTTACTTGTTTTAACAACCATTCTCTAAAAGCGGTAATTTTACCTAAGTCGGCCTGATGCTGCTCACATACAAAATAATACGCTTCTTTTGTGACTAACTTTTCAGCAAATGGACAAATTAGACGACCCGCTTCAATTTCTGATCGCGCTAAAACACTATGTCCTAGGGCAATTCCCTGTCCTAAAGACGCCGCTTGTTGCACCATCATTGAATGACTAAAAATCGGCCCATGATTAACGTTCACCCCCAGCACATTAAAATGTCGTAACCAGACCTGCCAAGACTCTCTGGAAGAATCATGCAAAAGTGTGTGTTTTCCTAAATCGTCTAATTCTCTTAAGGGTTGATCACCTTGAAATAATAAAGGGGAACACACAGGGGTTAAATACTCGGTATGTAATTTGTCGGCCACTAAACCAGTCCATTTTCCGCGGCCATAATAAATTGCGACATCTACATCATCAGTTAAAAACCCTTCGTTTTCATTAACCGCTTTAATTCTTACATCAATGTCTGGGTTTAATTGACTAAATTGATTAATACGAGGCACTAACCACTGAATAGCAAAACTGGTTTGCAAAGCAACCGTAATCGCGCCTTTTTCTCCTTTTACTAGCAGTTTATCTGTAGCATCATTCAGCGCTTTAAAAATATCCTTAAGATCTAGGTAATAACTTTGCCCTTCTTCGGTTAAAAATAAAGATCTTTTTTTACGCACAAAAAGTTTCATAGACAAAAACTCTTCTAATGCTTTTATTTGATGACTTACGGCTGCTTGCGTCACAAATAATTCATCTGCGGCACGTGTAAAACTTAAGTGCCTAGCCGCAACTTCAAAGGCTTTCAACGAATTCAATGGAGGTAATCGACGGTTCATACATGACTCGACTTAAAAGAAAATAGCAATTTATATTAAAGCATTAGTTTTTCTAATGAACAACAATAATATAAGTCATTTAATTTACCCTTAGTTATTGTATACAATTCAAACACTGGTTATAAAAACTTGTTTTAAAACAACGCCAAATCAGTAACAACACAAATTTAATTACAAACAAAATTACATTTTTTACATTACTAAACTTAAGGTTAACAAAATGAAAACATTATTTACAAAACCAATACTCACTGCATTAGCATTGACTACGTTATTATTTGCACAAAGCGCAAATGCAAAACTAGAAAATAAACAAACTGAAAAACCTCAAATCGAAAAACAATACGATTTTGACTTACTAGTAGAAATCAACACACTTATAAATCAAGTCATGGGTGATGTTGAAAAGCCAAGTGTTAAAAAAGACATTGCCAAACAATTGAAGGCTGACAGAGTTCAACTTAAAGCTGATGAATTAATTCAGCAAGTTGATAAAACACTTCCCAAATTCAAATTTAAAGTCGTTATTAAAGACTAGGTAATCTACGTTTGTAATTGGTTATATCTGTGTTTGTGTATCCTTAGTAAGTTTAGCGCTGTGTGACTCCAATGCCCACAATTGGGCAATGTTAGGTCACACAGCAAAACTTACCAATATTCTTTCTTCTTATCTGTTCAGAATCCTAGCGTAAACTTCACTTAGCACTTGTATCTAACGCATCAAACCCTTTAACAAGATCATCTATCGATTTCATCTGTTGTAAATATGGCTCTAATTTATCCAAGGCCAATGCACATGGACCATCACATTTTGCTTCATTCGGGTTAGGGTGAGCTTCTATAAATAAACCCGCAATCCCAAGCGCCATACCACTGCGTGCTAATTGAGCTGCTTGTGCCCTTCTGCCATCAGCTGAATCTGTTCTACCACCAGGTTTTTGTAACGCATGTGTTGCATCAAATATAACTGGTGCGTAGTTTTTCATCTCGTCCATCGCTAACATATCAACCACTAGGTTATTGTAGCCATAACAAGAGCCTCGCTCACATAAGATTACTTTGTCGTTACCAGCCTCGCCAAACTTAGTAATAATATGACGCATTTCATGAGCGGCTAAGAATTGTGGCTTTTTAACATTCACGATTGCATCTGTTTTTGCCATTGCCACAACTAGATCTGTTTGGCGGGCTAAAAATGCTGGCAATTGAATCACATCAACTACCTCTGCAACAGGTGCAGCCTGATGAGGTTCGTGAACATCAGTAATAAGCGGTACATCAAAAGTCTGTTTTATTTCCTGAAAAATTTTCAGTCCCTCTTCCATTCCTGGGCCACGATAAGAATTGACTGACGAACGATTAGCCTTATCAAAGGATGCTTTAAAAACATAGGGAATACCTAATTTAGTCGTGACCTCTTTATAATGTTCTGCAATGCGCATCGCTAAGTCGCGAGACTCAAGAACATTCATCCCCCCAAAAAGTACAAAGGGTTTATTGTTGGCTACTTCAATGTCTTGAATGGATAGTTGGTGTAAATTTTGCATAAGCGCGTTTTTCTACCTTTATTGTTATCTGCTATTAGCATAACAAGCCAACCTGTTCGTGGGTACTGCAAATTAGTGAAGAGACTCAAACAAAACGTCATTATTTAAAGTATAAAACTAGCGATTAGGTCAAATAAGAAGTAAAATCCGCCGTTCGATTTTAGCGCATTGAAATATCATTATTTTCACTCAAGCGCTTTAGAATATGTTTGACAAAGGTTAGTACAATCCGCATGACAAAAAAGCTATTTATTAAAACTTGGGGTTGCCAAATGAACGAGTATGACTCGGAAAAAATGGCAGACTTACTTGACACGACACATGGTTATGAAGCCACGGAAATAGCTGAAGATGCTGACGTTATATTGCTCAACACATGTTCAATTCGAGAAAAAGCACAAGAAAAAGTATTTCATCAACTAGGCCGTTGGAAAAACTTAAAAAAAGATAAACCAGAATTGATAATCGGTGTTGGTGGTTGTGTGGCATCTCAAGAAGGCGACACTATACGTAAACGTGCCCCTTTTGTTGACGTTATCTTTGGCCCGCAAACCTTACATCGCCTGCCAGAAATGATTAATCAAATTAAAGGTGGTAGCACCTCCGTGGTTGATGTGAGTTTTCCTGAAATAGAAAAGTTCGATCGATTACCCGAGCCTAAAGCCGATGGACCTTCAGCTTTTGTATCAATTATGGAAGGTTGTTCAAAGTATTGTACGTTTTGTGTTGTACCATACACACGTGGTGAAGAAGTCAGTCGTCCAGTGGATGATGTGTTACTTGAAATTGCCCAATTAGCTGAACAAGGAGTGCGTGAAGTTAATTTGTTAGGACAAAATGTGAATGCGTTTCGTGGACCTAATTATGATGGCAGTATTTGCACATTTGCCGAATTACTAGAATTAGTTGCGTCAATCAATGGCATTGACAGGATACGATATACTACGTCTCATCCAGTAGAGTTTACAGATGACATAATCGATGCCTACGCAACCATTCCAGAGCTAGTTGACCATTTACATTTGCCAGTTCAATCAGGCGCAGACCGCATATTAAATCTGATGAAACGTGGTCATACTGCAATCGAATACAAATCAAAGATCCGGAAACTAAGAAAAATTCGTCCGAACTTAAGTATGTCTTCTGATTTCATCATTGGATTCCCAGGAGAAACTAACGACGATTTTGAAGCCACAATGGATTTAATTCAAGCCATGGACTTCGATTTAAGTTTTAGCTTCATATACAGCGCTAGACCAGGCACGCCAGCCGCCGATTTACCCGATGATGTCAGCGAAGAAACCAAGAAACAAAGATTGAGCTTGTTACAACAACGGATTAACCAACAAGCATTGCGCATTGCCAGAAACATGGTGAATACCGAACAACGAGTTTTGGTTGAAGGTCCTTCTAAAAAGAATCCTATGGAGTTATCGGGACGCACTGAAAACAACCGAGTGGTTAACTTTGAAGGTACACCAAATATGATTGGTGGCTTTGTTGATATAGAAATCACTGATGTATTTGCCAACTCTCTGCGCGGCAATGTTATACGTACTGAAGATCAGATGGACTTACGTAACGACTTATCTCCAGAGTCAATTCTTGCTAAAAATACGGCAAGTGTTGATGAGTTAGGTGTAGGTGCATATACCCCTGCTGTTTAATTTACTTAACCCAACAAAATATTAAGAGAAATTTAATTGAGTACACTTGTTACTAACGAATTAACATTAGAACCATCAGATCACAAACGATTAGCCAGTTTATGTGGGCCTTTAGATGACAATATTAAGCAAATTGAACGCAGACTTGGCATCGAAATCACCTATAGAAATAATGAATTTAAACTTGTAGGCCCAAAACTACAGGTTGAAAGTGCTAACACCTTACTCAAAACGTTATATGTAGAGACTCAGGTAATTAAAGGGCAAGCAGCGGATTTAGATGCTGAAAAAGTACATTTGGCGATTCAAGAATCTAAAGGGCTAGAACAGGCTGCGCCTAAAAATTATGGCAAAGAAATCCATATAAAAACCAAACGTGGTGTAATTAAACCCCGTAACCCCAATCAATCAGATTATGTAAACAACATTTTTAATAACGATATCAGTTTTGGTGTTGGCCCCGCAGGAACAGGTAAAACCTATTTAGCAGTAGCTTGTGCCGTAGAAGCGTTAGAGCGCCAAGACGTGAGACGAATTCTATTAACTCGTCCGGCCGTAGAAGCCGGAGAAAAACTCGGTTTTTTACCCGGAGACTTGTCTCAAAAAGTCGATCCCTACTTGCGCCCATTGTACGACGCATTATTTGAAATGTTAGGCTTTGAAAAAGTAGAAAAATTAATTGAGCGTAATGTAATTGAAGTTGCGCCCCTAGCTTATATGCGTGGGCGTACACTAAACGATGCCTTCATTATCTTAGATGAAAGTCAAAATACCACTGTTGAACAAATGAAAATGTTTCTCACTCGAATCGGTTTTAACTCTCAAGCCGTCATTACCGGTGACATTACCCAAGTCGATTTACCTAGAGGTATTCGTTCTGGTCTTAGGCATGCTGTAGACGTCCTCAATGACGTAGATGAAATATCATTCAACTTCTTCAGCGCTGGCGATGTAGTACGTCATCCAGTTGTAGCACGAATAGTTATGGCATATGAAGCTCACGAAAAACAGCGAGAAATAGAACGATTAGAAAAAAAGGCTCTACAAGAAGCTCTAGGTCTAAACACATCTAATTCCGCAAATAATGGCGCTAAGTAACACAAATATGAGCGCGATACTCGATCTACAAATTGCGACCCAAAATAAAGATATTCCTAATGAAGAATGTTTAATAACTTGGATTGATGCAGTTTTCGCTGAATTAAACGAACAAGATAAAGAAATCACTGTACGGATTGTTGATGAAGATGAAATGCGCGAGCTAAATCATCAATACAGAGGCAAAGACAAAACAACCAATGTATTGTCATTTCCCTTTGAAATGCCCGAATTGTTTTTCCCCGAAGGAGCTATTAATGAAGAAACACCCAATTTATTAGGTGATTTAGTCATTTGTACTCAAGTTGTGGCGACAGAAGCCGAATTACAAAATAAGAAAAATTTACATCATTGGGCACACATGATTGTGCACGGAACCCTGCATTTATTTGGCTTTGACCATATAAATGACGACGAAGCCCAAGTGATGGAAGCACTAGAAATTGAAATATTACGAAAATTAGCCATTGACGATCCCTACCAAGATCATTAATGATGCTAACCTAAGAATATAGACTTTAGTATAATTAACCAAATAACGAGATCATGAGCGAAGATAATCCCCCGTCTACAAGCGGTTCTGCTAGTAAAAGCTGGATTGGTAAAATAGTCCAAAACTTTTCAGGAGAACCGAGTAATAAAGAAGAATTAGTTGAGGTCATCACTGACGCTCAAGAAAGAGAAGTCATCAATCCAGAAACTCGAGAGATGATGGAAGGAGTGATGGAAGTCAGTGAGATGCGTGTCAGGGATATTATGATCCCTAGAGCACAAATGAGGACCATTGAAATTGATCAAAGCGTAGAAGAATTTTTACCTACCATACTAGAATCAGCTCACTCTCGATTTCCCGTCATAAACGAAGATAAAGATCATATTGAAGGCGTATTATTAGCCAAAGATCTACTTGAATATGCGTTTATTCCTGGGAAAGAATTTGAACTCAAAAATATTTTACGACCTGCCGTCATTGTGCCAGAGAGTAAACGCGTAGATGTACTGTTAAAAGAGTTTCGCCAACAACGCTATCATATGGCTATTGTAGTGGATGAATACGGCGGTGTTTCAGGCCTTGTCACCATTGAAGACATTTTGGAATTAATCGTCGGTGAAATTGAAGACGAAACGGATATTGAAGAAGATGAAAATGACGGCATTCGTCCGCTAAACAAATATACCTATTCAGTTAAAGCTCTGACTCCCCTTGATGAGTTTAACAAGTTCTTTGAAAGCAACTTTAATGAAGAAGAAGCGGACACCATTGGTGGTATTGTCTTAAAAGCATTTGGCCACATGCCCCAAAGAGATGAAGAAGTGTCAATCAGCAACATCAAATTTAAGGTAACCAACTCTGATAAAAGACGTTTAGTGCAGCTAAAGGTCACTCTTCCAGATTTAGATGAAACATCGAGCTAACACATAAATATTGTTCTGAGTTATACCTCGATATGAAAAATATTAAAGCTAAATTCAATCTTGCACTCGCTTTTTTAGCTGGTGCATCTTTAACATTTACTTATGCACCCTTTTCTTTTTGGATAATACTATTTGTAAGCCTTCCTTGTTACTTTTACCTTTTAGCGAAAACAAAAAAGCAACATAGTTTTAAGTTAGGTTTTGCCTTTGGACTGGGTTGGTTTGGAACAGGTGTAAGTTGGGTACATGTTAGTATTGCTGACTTTGGTGGAATACCACTTATTGGTTCCATTGCCCTTATGTTATTGCTTAGCTCCTATCTGGCTTTATTTCCCGCATGTGTTAGCTACATCATTAGTCGTTTCTTTAAACCTCATAATTGGCCAATGGTTTTACCATTTATATGGCTAACATTTGAATGGTTAAGAAGCTGGTTGTTTACTGGATTCCCCTGGTTATCTTTAGGTTACGGTCAAATAACTGGGCCTTTAACCGGTTGGATCCCATTAATTGGTGAATTTGGTACTAATGCATTAATCATGATTGTTTGTAGCAGTTTAGCCATTAGCTATAACAATCAAAGATGGGCAACAAGTTTGTTTATAACCGGGATATTTTGTTTAAGCGGTATAGTCCTCAACCAAATTAATTGGACTACTCCCACTGGTAATAGCGCCCAAATAGCTATGGTACAGGGTAATATTCAACAAGAAATGAGATGGACTCCTGAGCAAGATCAGCCCACTATGGATAAGTATCAGGAGATGACATCCAGTCATTGGTTGAAAAATGAGGTCATAATTTGGCCTGAAGCTGCAATACCTCAATTAGAGCCGATTGCCTTAGATTACCTTCGAAATTTAGACACGTTAGCAGCAGCGAGTAACACAGGATTAATTACCGGTATTGTTAACTACAACTTTGAAACTAAAGAAGCCTATAACAATTTAATTGGTTTAGGATTAAAGCAATCCCTAGATGCAAATGAGCCAGATTCACTTCCAATGGGACACTATCGTTACCTTCATGGTAACCGGTTTAGTAAACATCACTTATTACCTATTGGAGAGTTTATTCCATTAGAAGATTGGATACGCGGTTTAGCACCTATTTTTGATTTACCCATGTCTTCATTTAGTCGTGGTGCGTATCAGCAAACAAATATACAAGCCAACGGACTTTATTTTGCACCAGCAATTTGTTTCGAGATAGCGTTTCCAAGACAAATATCCAAGAACTTGTATTTCAATACTGACTTTATTCTGACAGTTAGTAATGATGCTTGGTTTGGAAATTCACATGGTCCAGCGCAACATTTAGAGATAGCGAAAATGCGGGCAAAGGAATTTGGCTTACCAGTATTACGAGCAACCAATAATGGGATCACAGCTTTTATTAATCATACCGGTAATATTCAAAGCCAGTTACCGCAATTTGAAGCGGCGGTTCTAAGTGATTCGATTCAACTTGTGAGTGGTTATACTCCCTATAGAAATTTAGGAGATTGGCCTATTTGGATGTTTAGTTTGGCTTTATTCATTTACTCACTTAAATCTCGGAATAACAAACAAAAATAAAAGCCGTGATAAACACGGCTTTAAAAACTTCATTACTTCAATCCGTTATCAACGGCTTACCTTTAACATATATTTTGCCACCGCTAGTCGCGTTTCTTCATCAAGGTAATTTTGAGGAGGCATTTCTGGGTAATCCTCACGCTTTTTAGTCGGGTTAGCAATGAACTCTGCTAAGCCTTCTGGGTTGTCCATGTATAAGGCTTGAATTATTTGCACTGGCGGACCAATCATTCGTCCAGTATAGGTATGGCAACCTGCACAAATACCTAGATACGCTATTTTACCTTTTTCACTGCCCTTAATCTCTCTAGGAGCAACTGGCTCATCTAATAAATAGGTTTCAATGTTATCTGTATTTGTAAACTTACACTCTTCCCATCCAGATACACCAGTAGTCACGTAACGATGGCGGTTAATGATACAACTATCACGAGATGTACCTACTCTAATAATATCCGGGTTACCTTGTTTAAACTCTGTCAACATCAACGCTTTGACATCATCGAGGGTGTCATAACCATTGTTGTCCATTAGGTTGTTTAAAATCATGATACGGTCAGGCTTTGTGTCTGACTCTGGATCAATAGTGGTATTAGGTGCGTTTTCATGGTCAGTAATAATAATACCAGCGGTTTTATTATTAGTAATAATGTTGTCTTCAACTATGACTTCATCCGCCGCCATAATTAAAATTCCAGTTCCTGCTGGGATACCCGCCACAGTTGAACCCGGTGCGCCAAAGTTAGCTGTATTATTATCGGTAATAAAGTTATTACGAATGATCACATCAAAAGTTGTTTTTATTGGCAAACCTGGGGTAATAAACGCTAATACTCCTCCGGTATTATTGTGTACATAGTTATTTTCGACTATGGCATGACGACTATTCTCAATTTCAATACCTGCGACAGAATCAAAAACTTCGTTATGCGCCACATGCACATTATCACTCATTCCTACATAGATAGCCGCGTCTTCAATCCCAGAAATAATATTGTGCTCAACGATACCGTTTTTACCTAATTGCGGGAAAATACCATAAACACCAGTATCGACAATAATGTTGTTGCGGATCTCAAAGTTGTTTCCGGCCTGGCCCATAATACCGTTGCCTTTATATTTTGTGATCAGTAAGTTTTCAACGACAACATTATTACCAGAGTAGAGGATGGCATCGTTTAGTTTACCTAAACCATCCATAGTCGCTCGTTTGCCTTCTTGTATAACCCCTATGATACGAATATCATCTTTATCAATATAAACGGTTTCAGAATAAGTACCTGGCATGACTTGAATCGTGTCACCTGGGTTGGCTTTTTTAACCGCATCCATAATTAAATCGCCAGGATTGACGACTATGGTCTCACCTTGTTTCGTGCGGGCGGCCACGGCGGATTTTTTTGCGGACACTTGGTTATCTGAAGCTTTGTCATAGCCCCCTGAATAACCTGCCCCCGTTGAACTATCGGTAATAAGTGTATTCACTGAACCAGTTTTACCTAAGTAAATCCCTCCGGCAAATGCAGCTAACACGAGAACAACAGCTATAAGTTTTCCTGCTTTCATACTATCTCTCTCCTTTAAAAAGAGTGCTATTTTTATTGTTTATCTTGTTGATATTTAGCGTCTATAACGGGTAAACCTGATGGTAAAGCTTTAGGTAATTCAGGGGTCAGGCTTTCATCAGTTAACGCCCCTAAAAACTCTACAATTAGATCTAATTCATTATCTGTTAAGTTAGGCTCCCAAATGTGCCAATGTAACTGCAATGACTCACCTTCAGGCACTTCGTGCCCCCTGCCCTTGTTGTAAAATTCGACTGCATCTCTAAGCTCGGTAAAATTCCCTGCATGCATGTAAGGCTTTGTTTTTACAACATTTCTTAATGTAGGCACCTTAAACCCGCCTCGTAATTTATCAGCGTTAAAAGTGGTTTGTGCGCCAGCATCAAATTCATCGCCGTTTTTCTCTGCCACCCCAATGACAGCAATCTGATTATTGGTAAACAAAGGCGGTTGATGACATTCCGCACAACGGGCGACAAAAGACCTAAAAATATTTAGTCCAGAAATTTCATTTTCAGTTAATGCTTGATGATATCCATGCGCATATTGATCATAACGGCTATTCAACGAAATTAACGAACTTTGAAATGCCACTAATGCTTTTATTACTTGCGGTAATTCAATGCTTTCTTCATTCGGGAAGGTTTGTTTAAACAATGCCATGTAACTTGCGTTATCACGTAAATCTTTTAGTAAGTTCTCAGCTGTATTACCCATTTCATTTTTGGCAAATAATGGACCGATAGCCTGCTCTTCTAGACTTTTTGCTCTTGCGTCCCAAAATAACTTATCGATAAAACCAACATTCCATAAGGTAGGTGCTGAACGGGAGACGACTTGCCCAGAAATACCGACACTTTTAGCTAGGTCATCACTAAAGCCTTTTTCTGGAACGTGGCAACTGGCACATGATATTGAGCCATCTTTAGATAGGAGCGGATCAAAGAATAAATAACGGCCTAAATCAATTTCATTCGGTGTAAAGCCATCCCTACCTTTAGGTAAAGAACTTTGTAATCCGCCAACACCAACATTTTGAATTGAGTCGTATTGTTGATACAGATTAACTAGATTACAAATGCCTTGCTCCGTTAATTCAAAACTGGGTGGGCAAGTATTTTTCAATTGGATATTGTAGGTGTTATCGGCCCAGCTTAATTGGCTGTTAATAGCCAACAAAATTAAAGCTAAAGCCATAACCTTAAATCTCAACATAAGGTTATTCTTGTTCCGATATGTAAAACAAAATGTCTGACAGTTCTTCATCAGATACCACTTTAGCCATCATAGCCATTTGTCTACCTAACTTATCATCTTGATGGAAACCTCGAATACCCTGTTTAAAGTTAGCCATTTGTAGCGCCAAATACTGTGTAGATTGTCCTGACAATTTAGGGGCATTAAAAACTTTATTTCCTTCAGCTTTACCACCGTGGCATGCCCCACATTTAGCTTGATAATAACGAGAGCCATTCATCATATCACCCTCAATCTTTTCTTTAACTGGAGCTACTGATATCTGACTGATGTATGAACTTAATGCATCTATTTGTTGAGGGTCTCTAATTGCTTTTGCAAAAACTGACATCGTTTTGCCATGGATATCTTTAGCATGACTACCTCGTATATCTGAAGAGAAATTATTCAACTGTTTAGTTAAATACCAGTCGAACTGGCCAGCTAATGATGGGGCGTTGAGCTGAGGATTGCCTTGTGCATTTTCACCATGACAAGCGATACATGCGTTATAGGCTTGTTTACCTAAATCATTTGCAAAAACTAATGGGCTTGCACTCATTACCATTAATAATGCGATAAAAGCTCTAACGTTTAATATCATTCAATTCCCCTTACATTAGCAGTTGAGCAACATGCTCAGCCACAATAGGATAGGTAAAAGAATAATTATATTACCTAGCGAATACCTGCTTAATATTAAAAAAAACCTGACGTATTTTGGAATTCGTTATTTTAACAAGCCTTTTACAATAATAAATCAGATCCTATTACGAAATTCCGTTGGTGTTATACCATGGGTATTTTTAAAGGCTTTATTAAAAGAACTGAGACTTCTAAAACCACTATCTAAAGCAAGGGTTAATACTGGAATATGACTATTTTCAGCTTTAGATAAATTATCTGTCACTTCTTTAATACGATAATAATTTAGAAAGTCATTAAAGTTTCGATATTCTAATTCACCATTAATTAGCTGCCTTAGTTTATATTCTTGAATACTTAAATGGCGAGATAACAAGCTAATTGTGACCCCTTCATTTTGATAAAATTTTTCGGTCAACATACAATTTATAATTCGTTGTAACTCTAGTGATTGAGCCTTGTTTGGTTTGATTGGTGAGCCATGTGTGTTGGGAGAATGAAACAAAACATCGTCTTTTAAAGAAAACAATACAAAGTTAACTGTGGTAATAAGCGTGAGTAACAGCAAAAACTTTACTGTGTCTAACCAAACCCAATCTAAATTAAACAACTGTTCACTTACTATAACTAACAAAATATACATAGCAGAAAAAACCACCACACTGCCACGAATATAACGTCTGTCTTGAACAAGATCTGCTTGCCAAGTTTTAACCGCAACAAGTAACGCATGTATGATTAAAAATAGCTCAATAATTAAAGCACCATATGTGACTAGCCCCCAAAACGCGGGGAGCTCTCTAAGATCAAACCCGATTATTAATTGAAGAAGAGTTGAAACCAGAGGAATAAATAAAGTACTTGAAGCTAGCACATACTGCCAATACTCAAGCTCATTTTTCTCTGAGAAGATACTAATAGAGGTTAACCAAAATACACCTGGCAATGCATTACCAGCGATATACTCAAGCCACCACAAGATAGACATATTATTTAATGGTCCAAAACATTCAGATATTAAATAACCACATCCACATGCCATAGAAATAGAAAACAGAATTATGGAACGGTTTTTACGGTAGTTAGATTGGGTAATGTACTTAGGTAATAATAATAAAACACACAAAGCCATTAGACTAAAAGCAGAATGCGCTAAAAAACTAGAGAGTGGCTGCATACGGGATTCTATTGTTCTCTTTTATGATTATGAAAAAAGCCCACCTTGTGGTGGGCTTGTTTTCAACAATATCATTTAAAAGTTATATTTGAAATCCATTCCTATTTCACGACCGCGATTTATACGCCCAAAAGAGGTACCAAAAAATGCTCGGGTTAAATTACTGATACCAACGATATACCTTTCATTAAGTAAATTTCGGCCCCAAAGCGCAATTTCAATCGCTTCATCATCTGTAGTGAAAGACACTCTAGAACTAAGAGATTTTTTATCACTTAAATATGCTGGCAAGGCTAATTGAAACGGCAATATGTCAGCTCTTTGTGCGTTAGTATTTTCTTGGAATACATAATTCACGTGAACATTAATTTCGCCGTAATCTGAATCAGGGAACCAATCAAGGGTGGCAGTATAATAGGTATTATTGTCAGACGACGAAGACGTCGCATCTAACAATAAACCTTCAGCATTGTAAAAAGAAGGTCTATCCGTATCTGTACTACGGAAATCGGTCACTACACCTAAAGTAAGGGAGTCATTTACATTCCACTTAGTATCAATCTCGATGCCGTTGATAGATCTATTTTCATTAATTATGGTACTGACTGCTGTATTACTTCCAGGCTGTTTAGACTCTACCGCTACTTGGAAGTTATCTAGCTCCATTTGATAATAACTAATATTAGCTATCACACTGTCAGACAAAATACCTTTATAACCTAGCTCAAAGTTTGCCACATCTTCTGGCGCAAACGCTTCTTGTCCAGCAGCCTGAGATATGGGCGTCAAAGAATCGAACCCACCTGATTTATAACCGGTTGAATAAGAGGCAAACACAAAATTACTATCGTCAATTTGATAATTTGTCACTAAACGACCCGTTACCTTACTCCAACTGTCTGTGGCAGTTAAATCAACTTGTGGAAAAAGTTGATTACTCACACCAGGCCTTGTCGCGGCATAACTGGTTTCTGGGATATACCAAGAAAAATCTTTCTCATCATTTGAATAACGCAAACCAGCAATTACATGCCATTTATCGGTTATTGCAAAATCAACATCTGCAAATGCGCCCCAGTTCGTGAAGGTCCCCGTGTTATTAACGCTTTCTTGCCAAAAGTTTCCACTATGACTTGGGCCAAAAATCTCAGGTACACCCAATGTTTGTGAAACCACATCATAAATGGCGTCACCCGCTAATAAAACAATACCGTCATTAAGATCTGCACCGGGCATGCCTAGAGCGGCAGTAATGGTTGGGCCAAATCCTAATGCATTGAGAGCACCGGCAAACTCCCCTGGATTCCATAAATGATCCATTGGCAAACCCAAGGCTGCAAACTGACTATCTACAACGGCGTCGAATGTGGCTCCAGGCCCAAAGGCCCCCGCGGCATGAGCATCAGTACTCCCACCAATCGCGCCAGCAATTTGCTGAGCCACACCTGAGCGAATCTCATTATTTAAATCTTGGGTTACAATTCTAGCCACAGCATCTGTGGTGATATTTAATTCAGATGTTTGCGTAACATTTTCTTTTGAGTATGAGAATCCAGCAACTGCGCTGACTCTATCATTCACATAATTAAACTGGAGTTCTGTATAAAAAATATCTGAATCTTCATTGTTTGACGTATCAAAATAACGTGTAATATCTGAAGTACCGTCTTCATCTTCTCTATTTACGGTTTCCCAATCACGTTTGCTCACCACATATTTCATTGACCAATTATCATCAAATTCATGGGTAAACTTAGCTGTTAGACCATACATATCTCGAGACTCTACACCTTCCCTCACATCATTTTCTGTATAACTTGAAAAAGGTTCGGTACCACCGTGAGTAGCATATTCACTTAACCCTACTGCCATAGGCGGCGCCTGATTAAGATCGTCTAAATCTAATGAAAGTTGAAACTCGGTATCCGAAGATATGTCCCAAAGTAACGCGATTCTAGCCGCTTTATGATCTTTATCACCAAGATCCCAGATCTTGTTGTCTTTATTCCAATCTGGTCTAGCTGTGTTTTGTACAATTCCATCTTGTAAACTTAACAGGCCATTGACACGAAGGTAAACATTATCAGATAGCGCAACGTTAGCCATGGCTTCATAACGTTGCAGATTATCGGTACCCCAGCTAAATTTACCAAATCCTTCAGTATCCTCACTTGGTTTATTAGGAATAATACTGACAACGCCTGTTGCTGCATTTCGACCAAACAGTGTACCTTGAGGGCCTTTTAGTACTTCTATTCTTGCAATGTCAGAAAACACCACGTTCTGCGCTGCTCGTGGCATATATACATCATCATAGAAAGTCGCTGAAGATGGATCTCCACCAACAGAGATATTTGGACTTGATACGCCACGAATTTTCACCCCTGCTTGGGTAACATTACCATCACTAAAATCAAAACCTGGTATAAATTTGTCTACATCAGCTAAGCCAATCGAGCTACTTTTTTCGAGTAAATCTGCATTAACAATCCCTACCGTGATAGGAACTTTCATCACATTTTGTACACGTTTTTGCGAAGTAACTTCAATTATTTCGAATTTTGAATCGTCTTCTGCAGTGTCACTTTCTTGAGCCAAAGCAGCCAGAGGTAATGTTGAACATGTCAGTGACAAAGCGACACTTTTTGCGAGTAAACTTTTTAAAGGACGATGTTGACCATGTGCAGTACGGAATAATTTATTCATGCAAAACCTCAAGTGACTAGCTAATTATTATAAGTTATATGGCGACTATAAGAATCTTTACCGTTAGCACTTCCGAATTACTGTTATTTAGGTAACGAATTAATTCACTAGACTGACGGATTCCAAAAAAAGTTAAATAAAACAAAGTATTAAGAAGCATTAAAAATATCACAATTCGTTAACATAAATAACACTAAATTTAAGTTTCAATTCTTAAAACAAATATCTTCGCAAATAAAAACTAGAAAGGTTATAGCGCGAGAAAACATGTAAAAACGATAACACTACTTTGATTATTTCTTTTTATTTATAAAAAAGGGTAAATAAATTTCAAATAAATTACTTAACCCTGGCTGTCACCTGTATTTCAATTTTCATTTTTTCATCTAACAACCCCGCTTCAAACATAGTTGCCGCTGGTTTCACCTGTCCCAAATATTTTGATAAAACAGGCCAGCAAGTTTCAAAGTCCTTTTTATCTGGCAGAATATACGTAACCCTTACAATTTGCGCCAATGAGCTTCCTGCTGCAGCTAAAGCACTTTCAATATTTAGGAAACATTGTTCTGCTTGGATTTGAACCTCATTTGAAATTGACATGTCTGCATAATTATAACCAGTAGTGCCAGATACAAATACAAAGTCCCCATCTACCAC